>JAAZJF010000155.1 GCA_012800475.1 Gammaproteobacteria bacterium | reverse complement strand
TCAAAAACCACTTTGATGCCGGTTTGTTTTTCAAAATTGCTGATGGTGTTAGGCGCAACATAATCAGACCAGTGATACACCTTCAGTACACGCTGATCAGCGGCTTGTACCGAGGTCACCACAGCCATGCCTACAGCGGCGGCCAATAACATTTGCTTAGTTTTTTTCACGCGCACAGCTCCTTTAAATCATACGATATAGTCAAGTTTATGCGCGTCACCGCCGCGCGATGCGAAGTCTGGCAAGGTCTGCATCAGGACTCAAGATATAAAGGTTTATTTAGTGTTTTATTATAGAAAAACACTGAAAAACGCGGCGAACGAAGCATACTTAGAACCAAACTAACACATTGAACCCTACTGGGCTGTGTTGTCTGTCGGACACAGGTGTAAAATATGGCTCAAGACACTCAGTAAATCGACATACAATATAGGGTGGCAAAGTGATTAAAATGCATCAATACGCAATACAAAACACCACACTACATTTTTTGCCTGCTCCTTATGCAGTGTGCAGATATGTATAAATCAAACAAAAACCTATACTATACAATCCTGTTAAATCTCAGTTGAGCGGCACAGTCGCCACCTAGTGGATGCAATTGCGCAAAAAATCCTGCAGGATACTGAGTCTTGACGCTCATACTGCTCATACTGTAATGCAAATGAGTCTGTATATTACTCAGCAGTGAACTGATTCACTGTATGACCCAGCAGCAATCCAAGTCATAGATAGGGATATGTTGCGACAAAGGAGAGAACCTGATGAAGAACCTGATGATTGGCGGCTTAGCTGCTGTATTTTTAACCGCAAGCCTCAGCGCAAGCGCACAAGTCGACCCAGAAGACCAAATTAAATACCGTAAAGCTGGCTACAGCTTTATGAGCTGGAACATGGGCAAAATCAAAGCCATGGCTATTGATGAAAGCGTGGCATGGGATCCAGCACAAGTTCAAGCTGCAGCGAACAGTGTTGCCGCAACCGCTAACTCAGGTATGGGCGCTCTATTTGGTCCTGGTACTGAAAAAAGCATTGGCGATACCAAAACACGCGTTAAGCCTGAAATGTTTACTGACCGTGAAGGCGTGACCGAAGTGGGTATCGCGTTCAACAAAGCAGCCAATGAGCTGGCAGCCGCCGCACAAACCGGCGACAAAGCACAGGTCGTTGCTGCATTCGGCGCAGCGGGCAAAAGCTGTAAAGGTTGCCACGATAAATACCGCATGGATTAAGCATCAGCATTACGCTTAAATACAATGCAAAAAGGTCGCCTCAGGGCGACCTTTTTTATGCTTGTAACATATCCATTGTTTACCAAGCGGGAGCAGATACCGGCGCCGGTGGCGGCTTGCTCTGCCATTCACCTGAAGCAAGATACACAGCACCTAAAGCAATAACTAAAGCACAGATAAAGGCAATCCAATGCCCTCCACGCGCTGGTTTTTGCTCTGGATGCTCCTGAGTGGTTTTCCCGGTAATCATAGGTTTGACTAAGTTATGCTTTTTCACCACAGCGTGAAGCACAATCGCTAAAATATGCACACTGATCAAACCAATAATGATCCAAAAACCTTGACGATGCAGGCTGGTTAAATCAGCACTTAAGCTACTACTGACCAACTTATACAGCGGACCAGTAAAGGCAATATCATCATTGGTAAATAAACCACTGACCGCCTGCCATCCCAGCATTCCCAGCATGGCAAAAACTGATAGGACACCCAGCGGATTATGGCCTAACTGACGCCAATCACCGCGTACATATTGCGGCAGCGCCAGCAACGAGCAGAGTAAAGTCGACAGCCGTGCATAAGTCGACCCCAATAATAGCCACACTAAACGAAACGTCAGTAGACCAATAATGGCTAAACCCGCGCGGGCGTGCCAATCAATCCAACCACCGCCCACCCAGCCGGTGTATAAAGCTGTGCTGACGCACACCACCAACAGCCAATGAAATATTCGCAGTGGGCCATCCCATACGCGTATCTGTTGCGCCATTTTACTTCCTCTCTTATTCAACTCACTCTTATACTTGGGCATTAAAAACCAACAGATCACTTAAAAATTTTCTGGTGTTTTTGCCTTTTCACGCGCTGTTTCCTTGGTAATTAAACCCTGACTAATCAATCCTTTTAAGCAGCTGTCTAAAGTCTGCATACCGAGCGAGCCGCCGGTTTGAATCGCCGAATACATTTGCGCCACTTTATCTTCTCGAATCAAGTTACGGATCGCGAGAGTTCCCAGCATAATCTCATGCGCAGCCACACGCCCACCGCCAATCTTCTTCAACAGCACTTGCGAAATCACCGCCTGTAAGGACTCAGACAGCATGGAGCGTACCATAGGTTTTTCATCTGCTGGAAACACATCAACAATACGGTCAATGGTTTTTGCCGCAGAGGTGGTATGCAAGGTGCCAAACACCAAGTGCCCCGTTTCCGCGGCGGTGAGTGCTAAACGAATGGTTTCTAAGTCGCGTAACTCACCCACATAAATAACATCCGGATCCTCACGTAAAGCTGAGCGCAGCGCATCATTAAAGCTATGGGTATCGCGGTGCACTTCACGTTGGTTGATCAAGCTTTTTTTGGATTCATGCACAAACTCAATCGGATCTTCCACCGTCAAGATATGCTGATATTTGGTGGCGTTTAAATAGTCCACCATCGCAGCTAATGTGGTCGACTTACCTGAACCCGTCGGGCCAGCCACTAAAATCAAGCCGCGTGGCATATCAGTAATATGACGAAAAACGGGGCCCAAGCCTAAATCTTCCATCGTTAACACTTTCGATGGAATGGTACGAAACACCGCTGCTGCACCGCGATTTTGATGGAAAGCATTCACTCGAAAACGCGCAATACCCGGCACGTCAAAAGAGAAGTCGGTTTCTAAAAATTCTTCATAATCTTTGCGCTGCTTGTCGTTCATAATGTCATAAATTAACTCATGAACTTGCTTGTGTTCCATCGCCGGCAAATTAATGCGACGTATATCACCATCCACACGTATCATGGGTGGTAAACCCGCTGACAGATGTAAATCCGATGCGCCTTGTTTCGCGCCAAATGCCAACAGTTCAGTAATATCCATAGTACTCCCCAGTCATACGCAAGCCATGGCGTAGCGTTATATTAGTGTCGTATACATCAAGTCACAGATACGCCCTACAATAGCAGACAAAAATCCGCACACTGCGCTTGCACTCAAGAAAAGGGCGATACATTCGCACTTTTATCCACAGCTTGCAGAGCAAAACAGCAACACAGAACTTAATTAGCACTTAAGCTGCCTATATTTTGCGCCAATACATCAATTGCAGCACAATGAGCAGGTATAGTTCAGCATTGCATTGTCTCATTCATTTGAATCTATAGTTTACACAACTATATTGTGCCGCATCAGCGCGAAAGGAGCCTAACACCGTGGGCAATACACAGATTACTTTTATCGGAGCTGGCAATATGGCCGCCAGTATCATTGGCGGTTTATGCAAACAAGGCATATCGCCAACGATGATATGTGCCAGTGACCCAGGTGCAGCGCAACTGCAAACGTTGCACAGCAACTACGGCGTGCGCACCACCAGCGATAATGGCCTTGCCGTGCGAGATGCCGATATCATCGTGCTGGCAGTGAAACCCCAAGTGATGCGTCAAGTATGCGAGCAACTCGCCCCGCATATTCATGCCCAGCAGCTGATTATTTCCATTGCAGCCGGTGTGACGTGCAGCAGTTTAAGTCAGTGGTTGGGTGTCACGAGCATTGTGCGTTGCATGCCTAATACGCCGGCGTTAATTCAGCAAGGCGTCAGCGGTTTATATGCCACAGCACAAGTGTCCGCCGCGCAAAGAACCCAAGCAGAACATTTATTATCGGCTGTGGGTTTAGCGCTTTGGTTGGATACTGAGTCCTTACTCGATGCGGTCACTGCGGTATCAGGCAGCGGCCCTGCTTATTTCTTCCTGCTGATTGAAGCGATGACTGAGGCCGGAATCAAACTGGGTTTACCCGCTGATACCGCCGCACAACTGGCACAGTATACTGCACGCGGCGCGTCAACGATGGCCTGTCAAAGCAACTTGGATGCCAGTGAACTGCGCAAACAAGTCACATCGCCCAACGGCACCACTGAAGCGGCCATTCAGGCCTTTCAAGCAGGCGGCTTTAACGCGTTAGTGGACACTGCAGTACGCAGTGCAGCGACACGCTCCCATGAGCTTGCTCAGCAACTTAGCGAATAAGAGGACAGCATGTCAGGACTTACTGAAGCGTTAATTTATATTTTACAAACTCTGGGCCAACTCTATCTTATGGTGGCGCTGCTGCGCTTTATTGCACAAATGGTGCGTGCTGATTTTTATAATCCACTGTGTCAGTTTACGGTCAAAGCCACTCAACCGTTATTAGCACCCTTGCGCCGTATCATTCCGAGTGTTGCTGGGATTGACTTAGCTGGGTTGGTCTTGGTGCTGCTACTGCAGTTTGTATTAATTGCGGTCGTATTATCCTTAGCGGGCGTCTCGGTTGTACAGATACTGCCTAATGTCTTGGCTTGGACTTTTATCAGTGTGGCCAGCTTATTTTTAAAGATCTTCTTTTACGCCTTGATCATCAGCGTGATTTTATCTTGGGTCGCACCGGGCAGCAGCAACCCTGGAGCACAATTGACCTATCAAATTTGCGAGCCGTTATTGGCACAAATCCGTAAGGTGCTGCCTGATTTAGGCGGGATTGATATTTCACCTATTTTTGCTTTTATTGCGATCAATCTTATCGAGCGCTTTGTCTTGGGTAGCCTGGCCGTCAGTACCGGTTTGGTCGGCCCTATTCGTGCTATGGTCAGCCCATTTCTATGACCCCATATACGCGCTGGGACGGTGCTGACCTGATGCTGTGGTGTCACCTGCAGCCTGGCGCAAAACGCAGTGAATTTGCAGGAGTGCATGGTGAGCGTATTAAAATCCGCCTCAATGCACCACCTGTCGACGGTAAAGCCAATACACAGCTGATTGTTTTTTTAAGTAAAGCTTTTGCTGTACCTAAGCATGCAGTACAGATTGAAAGTGGCGAATTATCCCGTCAAAAACGTGTACGTATTACTGCACCGAATCAGTTTCCCGATACCCCTGAGTTTGCACATTTAGCACACTAAAAACTCAGCGTATTATAGATGTAAGCCAATGAGCTTTTAGCCAAGGTCACCGCTCATAATGCGTGCGTTAGACGCTCAGTAAGACACGGAGCAGCTACAACTAACGCAATGCGTATATGACTTGCCGCCACTGGCTAGGCTCTTTAGACTGCGTCTCTTACTTTGGAGAAAGTTGCCGTGTCTTCCGTTTTCCCTACAGATTCTGTCGGTTTAGTGACCCCTCAAGTGGCTTACTTTAATGAGCCGCTGCAATTGGCTTGTGGCCGCACATTGGATGAGTATTCTCTGACCTATGAAACCTATGGCCAGCTCAATGCCAGCGCCAGCAATGCTGTATTGATCTGCCATGCACTGTCAGGCACCCATCATGCGGCGGGCTACCATCACCCTGATGATCGTAAACCAGGCTGGTGGGACACTTGCATTGGTCCGGGCAAACCCATTGATACCAATAAGTTTTTTGTCGTGTCGCCCAATAATTTGGGCGGCTGTCACGGCTCAACCGGGCCTAACACCCTCAACCCTAAAACAGGCCGCGTTTATGGTGCGGATTTCCCTGTGGTCACAGTCGAAGACTGGGTGCACAGCCAAGCCCGTTTGGCCGACCAATTAGGTATCCAGCAGTGGGCTGCCGTGGTCGGTGGCAGCTTAGGCGGCATGCAAGCCTTGCAATGGACCATCAGTTACCCTGAGCGCATTCGCAACTGCATCTCGATTGCTGCAGCGCCCCGCTTGTCGGCACAAAACATTGCCTTTAACGAAGTCGCACGGCAAGCCATTTTGACCGACCCAGACTTCCATGCTGGCAATTTCTCCGCCGAAGGCAAAATCCCTAAGCGCGGTTTAATGCTGGCACGCATGGTGGGCCATATCACCTATCTATCTGATGATTCGATGGGCGAAAAATTTGGCCGTGAGCTAAAAACCGACCGCTTAAACTACGACTTCCATAATGTTGAGTTTCAGGTGGAAAGTTATTTGCGTTATCAAGGCGAGCAATTCTCCAATAGCTTTGACGCCAACACCTATTTACTGATGACTAAAGCGTTGGATTACTTTGATCCTGCAGCCCAACATGGCGGTGATTTATCCGCTACTTTTGCGCATGCGCAAGCTAATTTTTATCTGATTTCTTTCACCACCGACTGGCGCTTTTCCCCAGCACGCTCTAAAGAAATTGTTGATGCATTGATGGATGCCAAGAAAAACGTCTCGTATTTAGATATTGATGCCCCGCAAGGGCACGATGCGTTTTTAATGCCCATTGCGCGTTACCTACAAGCCTTTGGCGGTTATATGAACCGTATTAGTGTGTGAGGCACTTATGAGAGCAGATTTAGAAATTATTCAACAATGGATTCCAGCCGACAGTCGCGTATTGGATTTGGGCTGTGGTAACGGTGAGCTGCTGAGCTGGTTGCAAGAGCATAGAAATGTCACGGGCTACGGTCTGGAAATTGACCCCGATAATATTGCCGCCTGTATCGATAAAGGCGTCAATGTCATCGAGCAAAACCTTGACTTTGGTTTGGGTAACTTTGCCGATAACAGTTTTGATGTGGTGGTCATGACACAAGCTCTGCAGGTGGTGCACTACCCTGACAAAATTTTGCAAGAAATGTTACGTGTGGGCCGCACCTGTATTATCACCTTTCCTAACTTTGCTCATTGGCGCTGCCGTTGGTATTTAGCCCATAAAGGCCGTATGCCAGTCTCGGACTTTTTACCTTACACATGGTACAACACACCTAATATTCACTTTTGTACCTTTGCTGATTTTGAGACCTTATGCCGTGATATGCAGATGACGGTCTTGGACCGTTTAGCGGTTGATCGCGACCACCGGCACAACTTTGGCAATAGAATATGGCCTAACCTACTCGGAGAAATTGGTATTTACCGTGTCACTGGCGCTAATGCCCGTTCAATAAAGGAGTGATTGCTATGCGTTACTTATTGGCTTTAAGTTTAAGTTTGCTGATGACTTGTGTTGCGTACGCTGATGTTGAGCGCAAAAAAAGTTATGGTGCGCTGGATGTGCATTACAATATTTTTAGCTCGACAGTCTTACAACCTGACACTGCACGTGCAGTGGGCCTCACTCGCAGTAAAAATCAGGCGGTACTCAATGTCTCTATGGTTAAAGGCGCTCAAGGTCAAAAAGGTGCTGTCACTGGCAGCTTTAAAAACCTTTTAGGCCAAAATCAAACTCTCAACTTTAAAGAAATCGATGAAGGCAAAGCTGTGTATTACCTCGCGCAATTTGCGATTACCGGCCAAGAAATGCTGCGCTTTGATCTGCAGCTAACGGACGCTGAGGGCAAGATGCATGTGCTTAAATTCAACCAAGAAGTGTTTCCCGACCTATGAAAGAAATCGTTTTAGCCAGCCATAACGCAGGCAAATTACGTGAACTGCAGGCCTTATTGGGCGATAGCATCATCGTGCGCTCAATCAGTGAATTCAGCGAAGTTGAACCCGAAGAAACGGGCTTAACCTTTATTGAAAATGCGTTGCTCAAAGCACGCAATGCCTGCCGTATTTCAGGTCTACCCGCGCTGGCGGATGATTCAGGCTTAACTGTAGATTACTTAAAGGGCGCGCCGGGTATTTACTCGGCGCGTTACAGCCCCACAGGTGGCGACGCAGGTAATAACACTAAACTACTGGCTGCCCTACAGGGCGTGCCAGATGAGTTGCGTGGTGCGCAGTTTATTTGCGTGCTGGCGTTATTGCAGCATGCCGATGACCCTCTGCCCATTATTTGTGAAGGCCGTTGGCAGGGTCGCATTTTACATGCCCCTCAAGGTGAAAACGGTTTTGGTTATGATCCAGTGTTTTACGTTGAGCAACACCACTGCAGTAGCGCTCAATTGCCCAACACACTTAAAAATCAAATCAGTCACCGTGCTCTCGCCATGCAACAGTTGCAGCATCACTTAGCATGACGACTTTGATTGCCTCAGATACCGCAACCCAACATGCCTTGGAGCACGGTTTCACCCTGCCGCCTTTGTCTTTATATGTGCATATTCCATGGTGCATCCGCAAATGCCCCTATTGTGATTTCAATTCACACGCGGCCACGCCAGAGCTCCCTGAAGCGGCTTATGTAGCTGCAGTATTGGCTGATCTGGATGCTGACTTAATCCATGTGCATGATCGGCCACTGACCTCCATTTTCTTTGGTGGCGGTACACCCAGCTTGTTTTCTGCACAAGCACTGCAACAGTTATTAGTCGGCATTGAACAGCGCATTCCTTTTAGTCCAGAGATTGAGATCACCCTCGAAGCCAATCCAGGCACCTTTGAGCAAGAGAAGTTTGCCGCCTACCGCGCCTTAGGGATTAATCGCCTATCCATTGGCATTCAAAGTTTTGCCGATGCCAAGCTACAGGCTTTAGGGCGGGTGCACTCAGGCAATGAAGCCATCGCCGCCATCACTATGGCGCGTCAGGCTGGTTTTGCTAATTTCAATCTCGATTTAATGCATGGTTTACCTGATCAATCGCCTGAGCAGGCACTGGCTGACTTACAGACCGCGATTGATTTAGCCCCGACACATTTATCCTGGTACCAGCTCACTATGGAGCCCAACACAGTATTTTGGAGCAAGCCGCCAGTGCTGCCCGAAGATGATGTGCTGTGGGATATCCAAGAAGCCGGACAAGCTTTATTAGCACAACACGGCTACCACCAATACGAAGTCTCAGCTTACGCGCGTCAGAATGCTGTGGCGGTGCACAATGTGAATTATTGGTCATTTGGTGATTTTATCGGTATTGGTGCCGGTGCTCATGGCAAAGTCAGTTCGCCCAACGGACGTATTCAACGCACTTGGAAAACGCGCCAACCTGCTGATTACCTTAATCCAGATAAGCCTTTGCTCGCCGGTAGCAATACCTTAGCTGCTGATGACTTACCCTTTGAATTTTTGATGAACGCCTTGCGCCTAACCGATGGTGTTGAGCTTGCTTTGTTTAGCGAGCGCACGGGTTTACCGCTGAGCGCATTGCAGCAAGGCCTGGAGCAAGCACGCCAGCGCGGCCTGTTATGTGCCGACCCACAACGTTTGGCCGCTAGCGCACAAGGGCAACTTTTTTTAAATGATTTATTGCAGATTTTTCTCGAATCAACGCACTAACACGCCAACACATAGGGAGTGGTTATGGATCTATTGGTTGATTTAATCCTGACAGCATCCAAGTGGACGCGCATGCATCTAAGCGACATTGCTTTAGCTCTGGTCGCCACGGCCTTAGTGCTTTTTGGTCCAGCGCTCAATGCTTGGGTGCGCGGCACCATCGCAGGTTTTAATGTAGCCTTGCGCACGCTGATTTTCGCCTTGGTGTGCATCTTAGGCTACGGCCTAGCGATTATCTATCTGCCGTCGATGTTGACTGGGGCTTTAGCGCACCTCAATAACTATACGCTGGCACCGATACTGCTGATGATGTTGGTTTTGATTGGTGTGGTCGCCGACCGCAACTAAGCCCCTGATCTATTTGTGCAGAACAATAGCGGCTGAATAGAGCGTGCTGCATGCCTCAGCACGCTCGACTAGCGCATACCTCACACACTCAGCGCTAACCTCGTACAGCTATAAGCGATCAATCGACTCGCTGAAACTTCAAGTCCCACACACCGTGTCCTAAACGCTCACCACGGCGCTCAAACTTAGTCACAGGACGCTCAGCTGGGCGGGCCACTGCCGTTTGATCCTCTGACAGATTGACAAAGCCAGGCGCGACATTGAGCACTTCCAGCATGTGCTCAGTGTATTGTTCCCAATCAGTAGCCAAATGGAACACACCACCGACCTTTAACTTACTGCGCACCAACTGAGCAAACTCAGGCTGCACAATACGACGTTTATGGTGGCGGCTTTTATGCCAAGGATCAGGGAAAAACAACATCAAGCGATCTAAACTGGCGTCCGCCACACAGTTTTTCAGCACTTCCAAGGCATCACAACTGTACACGCGTACGTTGCTAACGCCCTCGGTGAGCAAGCCATTGAGTAACGACCCTACACCTGGGCGGTGCACCTCAATACCAATAAAGTCCTGCTCAGGTGCCGCTTGAGCCATTTCTAGCAAGGATTGGCCCATACCAAAACCGATTTCTAAGGTGCGTGGCGCTTGGCGTCCAAAGACCTGATCAAAATCCTGCAGCCCATCCGCCAGCAACAGACCAAACTTGGGCCAGCCCTCGTCTAAACCGCGCTGCTGTCCGTCAGTCATACGACCAGCACGCATCACATAGCTTTTAATTTCACGGCGGCGCACAGGCAGTGCTTCACCTGTGATCAGATCGTCTGTCATGGGAATCCTATATAAAGAAAGGCTCTGACTGCACATCAATACGGCAGCCAGAGTTGAAAAGAGGCGAGTTAACCAATAATGCCTTCAAGGGGTGAAGACGCACTGGCATAGAGTTTTTTCGGCATGCGCCCAGCTAAGTAAGCCAAACGCCCTGCTTCAATGGCATGACGCATTGCTTGCGCCATTAACACCGGTTGCTGTGCATCAGCAATGGCGCTGTTCATCAATACCGCAGAGCAACCCATTTCCATTGCGATCGTGGCATCAGATGCTGTGCCGACACCGGCATCCACTAAAACAGGAATCTTAGCTTCTTCCAGAATAATACGCAGGTTGTAAGGATTACAAATACCTAAACCTGTGCCAATTAAACCCGCTAGTGGCATCACCGCAATGCAGCCAATCGCTTCGAGCTCGCGCGCGATAATCGGGTCATCACTGGTGTAGACCATCACGTCAAAACCTTCGTCGACCAGCACTTTAGCAGCGTGCAAGGTTTCGACTACGTTGGGGAATAAAGTTTTTTGATCGGCTAAAATTTCCAGCTTCACCAAATTGCGCCCACCCAACAGCTCACGCGCTAAGCGGCAGGTACGAATAGCCGATTCAGCATCGTAGCAACCGGCGGTATTGGGCAAAATGGTGTAATCATCCGGACTGATCACATCTAATAAATTAGGCTCGTCTTTATTCTGACCAATATTGGTGCGACGCACAGCAACTGTGACAATTTGCGCACCCGATGCTGCAATGGCTAAACCTGTTTCTTCTAAATCTTTGTACTTTCCGGTACCTACTAACAAGCGTGATGAGTAGGTTTTACCCGCAAGAGTAAAGGGGTGATCTGTTCGTATAACGCTCATTTAAAGCCTCTCTAGGTCAGTAAAAGACGGTCAGCCAAGACTAACCACCACCAATTGCGTGCACAATTTCAACCGCATCACCATCTTTAATAAATGTGGTTTCGTACACATTGCGCGGCACAATTTCGAAGTTTAACTCGACGGCAACGCGGCGCCCTGCTAACTGCAGATGCTCAATTAAACCTGCCACACTGAGCGTTTCGCTAAGTGCGTAGGTCTCACCATTCAACTGAATATGCATAACACAACCGTAAAATTGCGAAGGGTCTGTATTTTAGCGGGTTCACCGCCCATTCACCAAATATTTACACTTTACGCAGTGCCGAGTAGGCCACTGCACACCAGCCTATCACTAAAAAAACACCACCAATGGGAGTGATTAAGCCAGGTTTAAAGGGTGTCAGTACCAACACATATAAACTGCCGGAAAACAAAAGAACGCCCAGGATAAAACACCCTGCCGCCACGACCAAAGCGCGCGCGGCACGTTGTTGCGCCAGCACCACGACCAACAATAACGCTAATGCGTGAATAAACTGATACAACACGGCCGTCTGCAACACGGCTAAATACTCGACACTTAAGGTATTTTTTAAACCATGGGCGGCAAAGGCACCCAATAAAACAGCCACGGCACCCAATACCGCTCCAATCAATAGCGCATAACGCATCGCTAGCTCTCCAAAATAGCACAACGCTGGTTATACTCTCATATCCTGTTGACTAGGTTAGAGCTATGTTTCGTAAAGTCGCGCGCAAATTTTCCATCATCCTGCTGATCCTCTTAAGCTTGAGCGTGCTTTGGGTGTTGGCTCTGCGCTGGGTCAATCCACCGGCCAGCGCACTGATGGTTGAGCAACAGATCAAAGCTCTGCTCAATGGCCAGGAATACAGCAGCCAACGCCCTTGGACACCTTGGGCGCAATTGCCAGATAATTTAAAAATGGCGGTCATTGCTGCCGAAGATCAGCAATTTGCTGAGCATTATGGTTTTGATCTTCCAGCCATACGCGCAGCGCTGACCTACAACAGCAGCAATCAACGTATTCGCGGTGCCAGTACGATTTCCCAGCAGGTCGCTAAAAATACGTTTTTATGGTCATCACGCAGCTGGATCCGTAAAGCCTTTGAAGCGTGGTTTACCTTGTGGGTCGAAGTATTTTGGAGCAAAGAGCGCATTTTAGAAGTGTATTTAAACAGCGCCGAATGGGGGCCTGGAGTCTTTGGAGCTGAAGCTGCAGCGCGTTATCACTTTAATACCAGCGCAACCACCCTCTCCAATCAGCAGGCTTATCTTTTAGCGGCAATTTTACCCAGTCCACTCAAACGCAGCGCCAGCCAACCCAGCGCAGCAACCGCACGACAGGCCCAATGGATTGCCCGCCAAGTCCGTCAATTGGGTGCAGGGCATTATTTAAAGCAACTGAAATAATCCTTCTAAAACAACACTCATCACGCTGCTATATAAAACTGCATGCAACAAAAAAGCCCCCAGCACTGAATCAGTACAGGGGGCTTGACTAAAGCATGCTTTAGCTCAACACAGTCTTACGCAGCAAAGTTTTTCGCTACGAAATCCCAGTTGACTAAGTTCCAGAATGATTCAACGTACTTAGGACGCGCATTACGGTAATCGATGTAGTAAGCGTGCTCCCAAACATCACAGGTCAGCAGTGGCGTGTCGTTGGTGGTCAACGGGCAGCCTGCACCAATGGTGCTTGCTAAGGCTAAAGAACCGTCAGCTTTTTTCACTAACCAAGCCCAACCTGAACCGAAAGTACCGATTGCAGTTTTGGTGAATTCTTCTTTGAACGCATCAAATGAACCGAAAGCTGCATTGATCGCATCAGCCAAAGCACCTGTTGGAGCGCCGCCAGCGTTTGGTGCTAGGCAGTTCCAGTAGAAGGTGTGGTTCCAAACTTGTGCTGCGTTGTTGAATACGCCACCGCTTGAAGTTTTGATAATTTCTTCTAGGGTTTTGCCTTCAAATTCAGTACCAGGAACCAGATTGTTCAAGTTCACAACGTAAGCATTGTGGTGCTTACCGTGGTGATAATCTAAGGTTTCTGCAGAAATGTGTGGTTCTAGTGCATTTTTTTCGTACGGAAGTGCAGGTAATTCAAAAGCCATGATTATTCTCCAATTACATCAGACGAGGCACAGTCGGCAAGCCTATATAATGGACGGCTGATTCAGTTGCCAGCCGTTCCGTCTTGCCTTAAGTTATTTATCATAGCACCCTGACCGTTGCTTATCTACGCTGTAAATGTAGGGCTTTATCCGCCGAATATTAATTGCGCTGCGACGGAAAACATCATGATCGCCACCAGAAAATCAATCACTCGCCAAGTGATCGGCCGCGCTAACCAAGGTGCCAGTTTAGCTCCAGCCAAGGCCAAACTAAAAAACCACACGACCGAGCTGGTCGCAGATCCGGCCACATAAGCTGTCGGCGATACTTGCTGCGCACCTAAGGCTCCGATCAATAACACGGTATCTAAATACACATGCGGATTGAGCAAAGTTACAGCCAAAGTCGTTGCTAAAACTGTACGTAATGGTTGGCGTGGACGCACAACTTCAGTGTCTAGCACCTGCGGCCTTAACGCGCGCAACAAGGCTAGCGAGGCATAACTGGTTAAAAATAGCACACCACCCCAACGCGCCACAGCTAACAACATTGGACTGCTGGTCAATAATTGCGCTAAGCCATACACGCCTAAAGCCACCAGCAGCACATCAAAGAACACGCACACGCTCGCCACCCACAGATGGTGCTCACGGCGCAGCGCTTGTGATAAAACAAAAGCGTTTTGCGCACCAATGGCCATAATTAAGCCCAGCGCAATCAGCACTCCATTGAAATAACTTGCCAGCACGCGTCCATCCTCAAAGCATTGTGTGAATGCCATAAAAAAACCGCCCTAAGGCGGTTCTTTACAGACTCGTAGAAGCTTACAATTTTGACATTGTTTTAATAGCGCTCATTAACTCATCGTCTGAACAATCGCTGCACGTACCTTTAGGTGGCATGGCATTCACACCGCTAATCGCAGTTTTCAAAATACCATCTAAACCACCTTGAGCGTCGGCACGGGCTTGCCAGTCAGCGGTATCACCTACTTTTGGCGCGCCGAGTAAGCCCGACACGTGACACACTGAACAGTGCGTGGCAACAATATCATCAGCACTGCGACCTGCAGAAGCGGCGGGTGCAGCAACGGCTACGGTCTTCGCGCACTCATCACCTTGCACACAAACAACACCAATAGGCTTGATACGTTGCGCAATTTCTTCATGTGTGGTGGCCTGTGCACTGGCTGCCCAGAGGGCTAGAACAGTGGCTTGAGCTACCAGAATTTTTTTCAACAGGTTCACGGTACACCCTCTATTATCTTAGCAATTCATTCCCGCAAGCACTTCATGTTGCGAGCTCGGCACAGTATAACCACTCCCCGCCCTCAGGCAAACAGAACAATGGGTGCAACTGTGTTTTTCATGATCAATTGGTCGAATACTCATAGACCACACGCTTCACATTGCACAACAGCTCATAAGAAATCGTCCCCGCACACGCAGCCACTTCATCAATGCTGATGGTTTCACCCCACAATTCAACCTCACTGCCGACATCCGCATGCGCGATATCCGTTAAATCCACCGCCAACATATCCATCGACACACGCCCCAACAACTGCGTACGGCACCCAGCAACCGCAACGGGTGTGCCAGTGGGGGCATGACGCGGATACCCATCAGCATAACCAATCGCCACAATGCCCACGCGTACCGGCGCACTGGCCACAAATTGCGCGCCATAACCGACTGCTTCGCCTGCTGGCACTTCACGCACCGCAATAATTTTTGATTGCAGTGTCATCACCGGCTGCAAGCGTTGCGCAGCGGTGTCAGACATCGCGACCGGCTGACTGCCATATAAAATAATACCCGGACGCGACCAATCACTACGAATCTGTGGCCAAGCCAATACAGCCGGTGAATTACTCACACTGATCGGTGCTGACAACCCTGCCGTTGTTTGAGTAAAGAGCTCAAATTGCTCCTGGGTGTAAATCGAATCCAATTCATCAGCACGAGAAAAATGCGTCATCAACACCACTGCTGCAACATTGGTACTGGCCTGCAAGCGCTGCCATGCAGCAGCATACTCATGCGGAAAAAAGCCCACACGATGCATGCCCGAATCCATTTTCAACCAAATATGTAGCGGCTGCGCCAATACCGCCTGCTCCAATGCATCCAATTGCCACTGCGCATGGATCACACACCACAGATTGTGCTTAACAATTTGCGGCAACTCCTGCGCAGCAAAAAAGCCTTCCAGCAACACAATCGGCAAGCTTATACCGGCCGCCCGCAACTCCACGGCCTCCTCTAAACAAGACACCGCAAAACCATCAGCCATATCATGTAAAGCATGGGCACAGGCCACCGCTCCATGCCCATAAGCATCAGCCTTGACCACAGCCAAGGCTTTATCAGCACACAACTGCCGTGCAAGTTGATAGTTATGCCGCAAAGCCTGCAAATTAATTAACGCGCGCGCTGGACGCATGACGACTGCCTTCCTCAGTAAAAAATGAATTGTATCAACCCACAACAGTGCAGCTAAACGCAGTGCGCGCTGCAGTAATTAAGCTTAAAAATTGTTATCAGCGGTAGCGAAATATATCCAAACCTTCGCCACTGATCTGCGGGGTCGTCTGGCTCATTACATCTGCCAAATAACTGGCAGAACCACATGACATAGTCCACCCCAAAGTGCCGTGGCCGGTATTTAAAAATAAATTGCGATAAGCACTTGCGCCAATAATCGGTGTGCCATCGGGCGTTGCAGGGCGCAGTCCTGTCCAAAACTCAGCTTGAGTCAGATCGCCTCCCTGCGGATAGAGCATACCGGTGACATACTCTAGCGTTTCACGGCGCTGGGGGTTGAGCGCCAAATCAAAACCACTGACTTGGGCCATACCGCCCACGCGAATACGTTGGTCAAAGCGCGTAATGGCAACCTTGTAGGTTTCATCAATAATCGTTGATTGCGGTGCCATGCTCGGCTCAACAATAGGTACGGTTAATGAATAACCTTTCAGTGGGTACACTGGCAGGTTCATACCCAGCGGAGCCAGCAGCGCTCGAGAATAACTGCCCAGCGCCATCACATACTGATCAGCCGTCTCAAGCCTGCCATCAATGGCTACACCGGTAATCTGATCACCATGACTGCTGATGCTCTGCACTGTGCAACCAAGACGAAACTCAACCCCTAAGCCTTGGGCTAATTGCGCTAAATTACGGGTAAACAGATTGCAGTCACCGGTCTGATCATTGGGCAAGTGTAAAGCACCGGTTAAAGTCGAAGACACTGCGGCTAAAGCAGGCTCCACGCTGGCAATGTCTGGCGACTCCAGCAACTGATACGGCACACCACTGCGCTCGAGCACAGCCATATCTTGCGCTGCGTTATCAAACTGTTGCTGAGTACGAAACAGCTGCGTGGTACCCAGTTGGCGGCCTTCATACTCTATGCCTGTTTGCGCGCGCAAGGCATCCAAACAATCGCGACTGTATTCAGCCACTCGCACCATGCGCTCTTTATTGACGGCATAGCGCGCAGCGGTGCAATTGCGCATCATCTGCAACATCCACTGGTATTGAAATGGGTCGCTCGTCAGCTTTAACGAAAATGGCGCATGCTCTTGCAGCATCCATTTAAGGGCTTTAAGAGGAATCCCAGGCGCGGCCCAAGGTGACGCATAACCGGGCGATATTTGCCCTGCATTGGCAAAGCTGGTTTCATTTGCCACACTCGGTTGGCGGTCAACAACGACCACTTCATAACCGCGTTTGGCTAAATAATACGCTGTCGTTACGCCGACAACACCTGCACCCAATACCAGAACTCGCATTGCGATCACCTTAGGTTAAATACATTACTGCATGCTCTTGCACGCCCTACACCACTAGCTACACCACGGATGATTGCAACAGCTCAGGTGGTGTTAATTGCTGCCCTTGCCATACAAACTGTACCGGCCACAACTGTTGGTCAATCTGCGCGTGCTGCCATAAATACAAAAAACTACGTTGACGCACCGGATGCAGCACATGTGGCGCAACAATTGCCAACGGCCACAACACAAACGCATTGGTTAGAATCTCGGCGCGCGGCAATACAATACCCTCACAGACTCCCGCTTGCTGGCCGTATAGCAACACATCAATATCCAGCGCTAAGCACTGCCGTGGCTGACTATAGCGTCCATTCTCCGCCTCAATACGCTTAAGATATTGATTGAGTTCAGACAGCGATAAAGCTGTTTTAGCATGTACGACCATATTTAAAAAACGGTCGCTGCGAATCCCCACTGGCTCACTTTCAAACACCGGCGAGCATTGTAATTCACCCAACAACTGCTGCAACGCATCTAAACCGGCGGTCAGACGCAGTTCGCGCTCGGTGTTGCTGCCCAACCCCAAGTACACATCGGTTAACGACATCCGCGTTCAATCTCCACTCCAACACCGCGAGCAGTAGCCACTGCCGCAGGTTTAGTGATTCGCAAACGCAACCAAGGAATTGTAAATTCAGCCATCAGTAACGCCGCTAAACGCTCGGCAAAGGTTTCCACCAACTCAAAGCTGCTCTGCTGTGCAAACGCATGCACGCGCTCAGACACAGCAGCATAATCCAATGCTAAATGCAGCTCGTCATTCACAGCGCTGGGCCGATTATCCCAACCCATTTGCAGGTCCACCACTAGGTTTTGGCGAATCGTACGCTCCCAGTCGTAAGCACCAATAACGGTGTCAACTTCTAGACTTTCGATAAATACCGTGTCCACTTTGCTCTTGCCTCGTTAGAATCAAGACTCGCTGGCCTTGGATCATTCAAATGTTTGAGTTACTACTGGTGTGCGCATATCTGATTGGCTCATTG
>JAAZJF010000154.1 GCA_012800475.1 Gammaproteobacteria bacterium | reverse complement strand
TCAGGGTGCAAACGCAGTTGGTTGTGTTCCAGTTTATATACGCCCAGCAACTGCATAAGCATCGCATCGAGGCGCAATGCTTCTTGCTCAATTAAGCGTGCTTGTGGTGAGTGCTGTAAGGCTTCAGGCATTTGGGCAAACATACTTTCATAGGCTTGGCTGACGGCGGCAATCACGTTCTTCATATCATGTACGGTGGATGCCATCAGTGTGGAAAAATCAATCTGCTTTACCATGGGTTCAGCTCCAAAGCGGTTTGCATATGCGTAAAATCAATGGCGTCAGCTTCAATAGGCGATAGACGACTGATGCGTTGTAAGCAAGCCTCTAAGCGCTGGCGTGCCTCGGGCTGCTGCTTGAGTTGATCTTGATATAAGCGTGCAGCGGCCATATTCAAGGCAATTAAGAGAGGCGCGTGCTGTAAAGCCTGTTCAAAGAGGTGATGTGCTTGTTCGCCTTGCTCTTGGTAATGCAAGGCTGTGGCCTGACGGGTCAGCTGTACGGCACTTTCCAGAGGATGTACGTCATATAAAGGCAAGCGTGTACGCACCTGCTCCAATATCCCTAGGGTTGCGGCATGGCGTTGGGCACAAAACTGCCACAGCTGATGTGCCGCTGCAGATTCACCTAGATGATCAGCCCAGTCGCCTAGTTGTAATAAAGTTACGCCACTGTAGTGGTATTGATGTTGTTCAATGCTCAATAGCAGCGCAGTGATATCTGGTGTGGTGCTCGCTGGGTTTTTACGGTGCTGCTCGACAGCACGTAATAGCGCCACGGCAGGTAAAAGATGTGCTTGGTCCTTGTGGTTGCGCTCCAGCAGTGTAAGCCAGTGCTGGACTTCATCGAGCTTTCTTTTATTTGTCGCTTCAGCGCTGAGCATCGAGGCCAGCAGCCACAACAGCTCAGCATCAAAGGTATGGGTATAGCGGCCAATCTCCCATATTTGACGCACCGCATGTTGCGCACTTGCACTGTCGTTATTGAGCCACGCATAGTCGATAAGCTTAATTTGCCGGCGCAAGGTGTTGGGCGACATATGCACGGCTTGTTGCAAACGCTCAACGGTTGCAGGTAAATCGTTGTTGAGTATGGCCAGCTCAGCTTGCATATCTAATAATTCAGGCATCATCGCAAACTGACGTACAGCGGCAGTCAGTAAACGTGTGGCTTGCTCTAAGTTGCCTTGGCGTAACCAAAGCTGAGCTAAGGCTTGCAGATTCCAACCTGTAGGGCGGCTGCGAGCCTGTTCTTCTAAAAATGCCGCAAGCTCTTGATAGCGGCCTAAGTCATGTAAAGCGCTTGCCAAATGATTGTGGCATAGCACCGCATAGCGTGGGTCTTGCTCGATTAAGACTTGGCAGGCTTGCAGCACGGCAAGCGTATCACCGCTTTCAACGGCATTAAGTACCGGTGCTAAAACACGTTTACGGCGCATAGCCCGTTCGAGGCGTGTTTGTAGGGTCACTTTATTAAAAGGCTTGGTGAGGTAATCATCCGGTTGGCATTCCAGCGCCGCCAAGACCATCGCTTGAGTGTTCTCTGCGGTGATCATAATAAAAATGCAGTGCGGTGAGAGTAGTTGCTCCGCATGCAGCTGCTCTAATACTTGCTGGCCATTGAGGCCATCGCCTAAGTTATAGTCATGCAAAATGACGTCATAGCGTTTCTGGCGACACAACTCCAGCACTTCGTTACCGTTGGCGGCCATATCAATATGTTGCACGCCAAGTAAACGTAAAATACCGCGAATGGAGCTACGAAACTCAGAGAAGTCGTCTACCACTAGAAAGTGTTTTTTACTGAAATCGATCATGATTCAACGCATCCTATTGTCGACATCGCTGTTGAGGTATTTTGTGCGCATTCTAATCTGTATTGGTACAGACTGCACTGTTAGGTGCCGTGCTAGCTGAGCTTTTCGCGGTGATCAGTGTGGGCTGCTAGATCCTTATAAATGACTCAATCAGCGCCTAAAACAAGTTTTTTGCTTGTAATACGTTGTTTTTTAACATTTTTCGCATAATAGGCTTGACAGATTTTCGATATGAGTGAATAATGCGCGCCATCCAAGGCTACATAGCTCAGTTGGTTAGAGCGCAGCATTCATAATGCTGATGTCCCAGGTTCAAATCCCGGTGTAGCCACCAAATTTGTTTTTCAGTGCAATTCACTGAAACCTTTAAAGCCCCGTATTTCGGGGCTTTTTTTTGCCTAAAAATCCTTGCTTGCTGCTCTGGTCTTATAGTTGTCCACATCAAGCGATAATACTTTTAGGGATTTAGCAAAACCGCCGTAAACCCTCGCCCGAAAGGGCGGGGATATAAGGCGGGGCGCAAAGCGCTTTACTCAATCGCTGTTTGACTTTCGATATACGCCTTTAATGTGTCAATGGTTGCGCCGCCAG
>JAAZJF010000002.1 GCA_012800475.1 Gammaproteobacteria bacterium | reverse complement strand
GACCGATCCATTTTAATAATGAAGTAACCCGCCCTCGCCTTGCGCACACTGCGATGACTTTGAGTGTCCAACTCCCTGCCATCGCAGCTCGGTGCTTGATAAACATAGACCTAGATCAAGCAACCCATCGATAGTCATAATCTATCAATATAATTAATATATACATACTTATTATATATTTCTTGCATGCTACATTATTCCCAAGTTAATCAAACAACCAAGGAGCAATACCATGCAAACAACTGATACTGCTGTATACGGCCTACCCCGTCTCAACGAGCGTGCACCTGAGTTCAATGCCCCAACGACTGACGGCAACAAGTGCTTAGATGACTATAAAGGTAAGTGGTTGGTGTTGTTCTCTCACCCTGCTGACTTTACCCCTGTATGCACCACTGAGTTTATTGCTTTCGCTAAAGCAGAGCCAGAATTCACCAAGCGTAACTGTGAGTTATTAGGTTTATCTATTGATAGCCACCACTCGCACATTGCTTGGATGCGCAATATTGAAGAAAAGTTTGGTGTGACCATTCCTTTCCCAATCATTGCTGACCTGAAAATGGATGTTGCCCGTGCCTACGGTATGATTCACCCAGGCGCTGCAGATACATCAGCCGTACGTGCAACTTTTATCATTGACCCCAATGGTATTTTGCGTGCGATGGTCTACTACCCCATGAGCAACGGCCGCTTAATTGATGAGTTCATCCGCTTGCTGGATGCGCTGCAAACCAGCGATGAGCACAAAGTTGCAACGCCAGAAGGTTGGAGACCGGGTGACCGCGTGATCGTGCCCCCTTCAGCAACTGCAGCCGGTGCCGATGAGCGCGTCAAGTCAGGTGAGTATGAGTGTGTTGATTTCTACTACTGCACTAAGCAGCTGTAAGCACCCTCAAACACAGCTGTAATTGTGTGCTCAATCCCCGGCGTTGGTCACAGCGCTGAGGATTTTATGTTGTTAGCGAGCGCTTATGTAGCACAGCACGGATCATCATAAGCACCCGCTTTAGCGTTTAGATATTTGGATGTTAGTGCCCATTATGACTTTGCTCGGCATTGAGTGGGTGCGCATGCAGCACGGCTTAAGCCATCACTTCGCCACGCCGTTGGTGCAGAGCAAGCTGTTTATTATGCTCAGTAGTATTTTTATGCTGCAGTTGGGTGTGATGGCGCTGGGGTATCGCGTCATGCAACTCAACGGTTATCTCAAAGCGCACTTTCAAGGTGAACAACGCAGCCCCATCAGCTTTGGCTTAATCTGCCCAGGTGTGGCGATCTTTGTGATGGGTATGTTTTGGTGGCACTTGGTGTGGGTGCAAGGCGGCATTGTAACCGCCTTTGGTCCAGTCTATTGGCTGGTACTGGCGCTGTTAGCTGCGGTGCAAATATCGACCGTGATTGCTTTGTTGCGCTTAAGTGCACGTTTACTGCGCCACAAACCGGTCACCATTGCCTCCATGCAATAACCACTGGCACGCACCGCGCTCAATCTGAGGGTGCGGTGCGTGCATTGTTTAAGGCGTGACGAACTCTTCGCCCAATCCTGCGTCTGATGCTGTATCGATGTGAGTAAGGGTAGGTGTTGTGCTTAAATTTTTTCTGATCGGGGCATTATGCCTTAGTGCCTCATTCGCGCAGGCGCGCAGCTATATTGATGGGCACTTACACTATGTGGATTTCTTCCAAGAGTCCGAAGGCATGCAGGCCTTACTCAAGGCCATGGATCAAGGCAACATCAGTCATGCTGCCATTATGGGCATCCCTGTAGCGAAGAAATGGCAAGAGGACGAACCCAAAAAGCCACGTTATTATGCTGGTGATGATGCGGCAGTGTATTGGTACAGTGCCACGGATTTTTATGTTTTACATGCAATTCAACAACTGCAACCGGCGCAGCAAAAACGCTTCTTCCCTTTTTTATCAGGCTTTAATAGCAACGATAAGAACTCTGCAGCGCATATCCGTCGCCACCTCGAAATGAACCCAGGGTTTTGGCAAGGCATTGGCGAGGTGTTTACACGTCATGATGATGTGACTGCCCTCACGCAAGGGCAAACGCCGCGCGCCAATAATGATGCCATGCTGAAAGTCTATCGCGTGGCCGCTGACTATGATTTGCCGGTCCTGCTGCACAGCAATATCACCTCTAAACGCGAGCGTAACCCGCTGTACTTAGAAGAATTAGAAGACGCTTTAGCGAAAAACCCTGATGTGCGTTTTATTTGGGCGCACGCCGGTACCAGTAAGGAGCTGCATCGCCATCAAGAAGAATTGGACTTTTTGCGACCTCTGCTTGAGCGCTTATTAGCGCAGTACAGCAATCTCTATATTGATCTGTCGTGGACTGTGCTTGAGCCCTACATACTCGACAGCAACGAGCAACCTAAAGCACAGTGGCTCAAAGTGTTTAACGACCATCCGACCCGTTTTGTGCTGGGCAGTGATGTGGTGGGAAGTTTTTCCAATCTAGGTGCCACTCTGCAAGGCTTTGAACCACTGTTACAAGCCTTACCTAAGGATGTGGCGCAAGCCATCGCGCAGGATAATTTTCGTGCGCTGCTGCCCAAAAAAACGCGGCAATAAACGACAGCAGCCACCGTCCCGCATTGGGTACGCAAGGCTGCTAAACGCCCTTACGACGCTCTGAGCGCTGCAAACGCAATTGCTCTTCGTCTATTTCAGCCAACACATCACACACATACTCAATATGCTGATTGGATAGCGCGCGAGCCTGCTCGGCATCCCCCGTTTGAATCGCTTGATATAACGCACGGTGTTGCGTAATTAACATATCGCGGGTTTCTTTACGCTGCATATACATGCCGCCAATATTGGTCACCACGTTTTTGCGCAGTAAATCAAACAACCCGCGAATG
>JAAZJF010000153.1 GCA_012800475.1 Gammaproteobacteria bacterium | reverse complement strand
ATAATCAGCCCCATCACCAGTGTCAGCGGAAAACCAATGGTGAAAATATTCAACTGTGGCGCAGCACGGGTCATCACGCCAAACGCAATATTAATCACCAACAACGCACTGACCGCCGGTAACGCCAGCAATAAAGCAGCACCGATGACCCAGCTCAAACGCCCTGCCACAATAGCAAAATGATCAATATTCAGGCTTTGCCCCACCGGCAGTGTCACAAAACTTTCAGCAAGCACATCAAATACTACTAAGTGCCCATTCATCGCTAAAAACAACAAACTCACCAGCATCAGTAAAAACTGGCCCAAGACGGGCACCGACACCCCGGTTGCGGGGTCCATCATCGAGGCGAAGCCTAAACCCATCTGCATGGACACCAACTGCCCAGCAAACACAAAAATATGGAAAAACAGCTGCAATGAAAAGCCCAGCATGGCGCCAATTAACACTTGTTCAGCAATCAGCAGCATGCTGCGCAAACTCAGCGCATCCACCTGTGGCATATCCGGCAACACTGGCACCAGCAACACAGTGATCGCGAGCGACATATATAAACGCACCCGTTGCGGCACCAACTGCGTGCCAATAATCGGCATCACCATCAGCACTGCAGCAATGCGAAATAAGGGCAATAAAAAATTGCTAATCCACCCCGCAATTTGTGCGCTACTGAGCTCTAGCATGGCAGCTGCAACTACCCAATCACAAAGGGAATATTATGAATCAAGCGTGTAGTAAAGCTCATCCACTGATCAAACAGCCACGGCCCGAGTATGATCAAGGTCATAAAACTGACCATGAGTCGAGGCAGGAAACTTAAGGTTTGCTCATTAATTTGTGTTGCCGCTTGAAACATCGCCACCAGCAAACCCACTAACAAGCTGGGCACAATAATAGCCGCCACTACTAAAGCAGTGAGCGAAAGTGCTTCACGAAATAAATCCACCGCCACTTCTGGGGCCATTATGCGCTCCTTATAAGGTGCCGAAACTGCTGGCTAATGTGCCAATAATCAACGCCCAACCATCAATTAACACAAAGAGCATGATTTTAAACGGCAATGAAATAATCAATGGCGAGAGCATCATCATCCCCATGGCCATTAAAATACTGGCGACCACTAAATCAATAATCAAAAAGGGAATAAAAATCATAAAACCAATTTGAAACGCTGTTTTCAGCTCTGAAGTCACAAAGGCTGGAATTAAGATAACCAAGGGTGTTTCTTCGGCCGACACAATATCGGTGCGCTTCGATAAACGCACAAACAACTCTAGATCAGACTCGCGTGTTTGCGCCAGCATAAACTCACGGATCGGCTGCTCGGCAGCATTGAGCGCTTGCTCAACATTGATGTGCTCTTTTAAATAAGGCTGCAACGCATCCTCATTGATTCGATCAAACACCGGCGCCATGATAAATAGCGTTAAGAAAATAGTCAGACCCACTAAAATCTGATTGGACGGTGTTTGTTGTAAACCTAAAGCTTGGCGCAAAATCGAAAACACGATAATGATGCGCGTAAAACAGGTCATCAACATCACAAACGCTGGGATAAAACCCAGAGCTGTCATAATCAGCAGAATTTGTAAGCTAACTGAATACTCTTGCTGACCTGCAGCATCTGTCGTTAACTTAATCGCGGAAATGGATAACGGATCATCCGCAGCAAAAGCGCCGTTGGTGAACAACATAATCCCTGTTAACGCAGCTAAACGCAGCACCCAAGCAATCATGGCTTGTCCTTGGTTGAGGTGTTCAACACGCTGGCTAAACGCTGAGCAAAGGCTGATGTCATCGCAGTCGGCGGCGTATCGATCACCACAGGGTGCTGCAAAACATGCAAGGGTGTAATAGTGCCTGGCGTCAAACCGAGCAACACCTGTTCTTGCCCCACTTGCACCAACACCAAGCGATCACGCGGCCCCAATGCTTGCGTAGCGAGCAAAGATATCACCTGATTGGAGCCTTTAACTGGCAGTGTTTGCTGTACACGACGCACCACCCAAGCCAATAGGAAGATCAGCCCAATCACCAACAATAAGCCCAAGGCCAACTGCAGCAGCTGACCACTGACTTGACCCGAATCCAATACACCTGAGCTGGCAGGTAAGGCTTTTGCGCTACGGGCCGGTTCTGGCGCAGTATCGTCCACGGCCCAAACCCCATACGGCATCAGCATGATCAGCATCATAAACACACGCATAGTTTTACTTCAGCTTCTTAATGCGCTCGCTTGGACTGATCACATCAGTCAAACGAATACCAAACTTCTCATTGACCACCACCACTTCACCGTGGGCAATCAACGTACCATTAACCAAGACATCTAAAGGCTCACCGGCTAAACGATCCAACTCTACAACTGAGCCTTGATTGAGCTGCAATAAGTTACGGATGCTGATATCAGCACTGCCCACTTCCATGGAAATACTCACTGGAATATCTAAGATCACATCAAGATTGGGGCCACCCAAGGTGGTGATCATCTCGTCTTCACTCAGATGATGCTGCTCAGGAAACTCTTGCATAGGCGCTTTTGCAGGCCCTGCACTTTCCGCCAACATGGCATCAATTTCATCTTGATCAGTATCTGCACCCGCTTCGGATAACGCAGCCGCCCACTCATCAGCTAAGGCTTGGTCTTCACTGGAAATTTCTTCGTTTTCGTCATTCATAATCTTTTCTCAACTCTCTCACACAGCCAACATCAACGGTTTTTAAGTACAGGACCAACCACTTGCAAAGCTAAGTTGCCATGACTGGCACCCAACTTAACCTTAAATGTTGGCACTCCATTCGCTCGCAGCAACATCGTTTCGGGCATTTCCACCGGAATCACATCGCCAGGTTGCATGTTTAATATATCGCGCAACTTCAGTTGCCGCCGAACGACAGTCGAACTGAGCGGCACTTTAACATCTAAAATATCTTCACGAATCGCCTTGCTCCAGCGCTCATCCTGATCATCCACATCCGACTGAAAACCGGCATCCAGCATTTCACGAATGGGCTCAATCATCGAGTATGGCATGGTGATATGTAAGTCACCGCCACCGCCGTCCAACTCAATATGAAAAGTGGACACCACAACCACTTCGCTGGGGCTGACAATATTCGCCAGAGCGGGGTTCACCTCGGAGTTCATATATTCAAAACTCACATCTAAGATGGCATGCCAGGCTTCTTGTAAATCAACAAAAGCTTGATCCAAGACCATGCGTACAACGCGCAACTCGGTGGGTGTAAACTCACGCCCTTCGATTTTGGCATGACGGCCATCGCCACCAAAAAAATTATCCACCAGTGTAAACACCAAGCGCGAATCAAGAATAAATAAGGCAGTGCCGCGCAAGGGTTTCATTTTCACTAAGTTTAAGCTGGTCGGCACATACAATGAATGCACATACTCACCGAACTTCATCACTTGTACGCCACCGACCGACACATCAGCAGAACGGCGCAGCAAATTAAACATGCTAATGCGCGTGTAACGGGCAAAACGCTCATTGATCATTTCCAATGTCGGCATACGCCCACGCACAATACGATCTTGACTGGTTAAGTCGTATTGCTTAATGGAATTGGGCACCGCATCATCATTGGTATCCACCAGACCGTCATCGACGCCGTGTAATAGCGCATCAATCTCATCTTGTGAAAGTAAGTCTTGTACTGCCATCTTAAGTTATTCCTATCAATGTTTTACTGCATCACAACATTGGTAAATAGCACATGTTCGATCACCGGTTTGCCCACTTCAATCAATGCCAGCTCTTGTACCGCCACTGTGGCTTTTTGCTTGAGTAAGTCGACCCCTAACGGCGTATTCAACTCTTCAAATTCTTGACTGGAAAACAGCATCACTAACTGATTACGCAGCGTGGGCAGATGCACTTTTAATGCATCTAAGTCTGCTTTATTACGCGCCATCAACGCTACATTCACTTGCAAGTAACGCGGCCGGCCTTGGCTTTTAAAATTCACTACAAAAGCTGGCGTTAACACTTCATAAATCGCCCGCGGTTTAGACACGCTCGTGATCACCGACTCATCGGGTGTATCAGTGGCTGAGCGACTCAAGAACATCCAAGTCCCCGCAACGGATAAGGCGATCGCCACCAGCAAAGCGACGACAATCAGTATCATGGTTTTTAAGTTACTTTTTTTTGGTACTGCGGTTGCTTGTGCAGGCGCTTCAGGTTTTTTTGCCATGTGTACACCCTTGATTAAAATCGTATTGCGCAGTTTAACAGCCTAGCGCACGGATACTGCGTCATTAGGCATAATAATCAACCCGCCCTAGCCGACCATCTTGTTGTGTGTCGATGGATGTCACATGGGTCTGCACATCTTGATCATCTGCAAAGCGCTCGCCACCACGGCCTTGGGCTGCAACTTGCTCCTGTGTTTGCGCGTTGTGCTGGGATTGATCCGACACATCCACATCCACATTATGTAAGCCTTGCTGGGCAAAAAGCTCGCGCAAACGATGCATTTGCGACTCCAGCGACTCGCGCACACCGGCATGGGCACTGCTAAAGCTCACCTGCGTATGCTCTTGAGTCATATCAATTTTGATATCTAAACGGCCCAGCTCAGCAGGATCGAGTTTAATTTCTGCTGATTTAAGATTTTGCGCAGACATCCACATCACTTTATCCGTTACATCCTGCGTCCAGCCCGGTTGTTGCATCGCAATCGCAGCGCCTGGCACTTGGCGCACCGCTTGCGCGCTCAACTGTGATTCAGGAGGCGGCTGTAAATCCGCGCGAATGCTATCTGTAGGTGTTACAGCTTTCGCATTGAGCAAGGTATCGGGTGCAGCTTTAACACTGTCCAGCACTGCGGCGGAGCTGTTTTTATCCGCATTAGTTTTTTCACTCAATCCTTCCAAGGCTTTGCCTGAGGCATTGAGCAGCATGGATGACTCATCGCCCTCTACAGTTTCAGCTTCAGCGTCCGGTTTAAGCAGGACTAACGCCTCATCTGCATCCAAGGCTAATTCATCAGCCGCCACACTGTCACTGTGCAAAGTAAAACCCGTATGAATGCGCCCCAACAGGACCGGTGCTTGCCCCTCTACGGATTCAGTTTGTGTATTGTACTGGGTTGGCGTGGCAGCCATGGCCATCAGCAACAAGGGATCGAGTATGTCATCTTCATCGACCTCGACCGCCTCAGCTTCACCCTGTTCTTGACTGGCCAGCAATGCTTCTTGCTCAGCTAACGTTAGCGCGCCCTCATCGACATCTTCACCTATGGACGAGGCGGTGCTGTCGGATGTTGATTTTTTAGCGTCAGCTGTATTTTTCACTGCAGCCTTGGTATCTGATTTCTCTGTGGCGTTTGCAGCTGAGTTTTTAATCGTGGTTGCTTGCGTGGATGCGTTATGACGTGTGGGTGCAGCATCACGCTGCTGTGACTGCTCAGGCTTGGCCGCCCTCTGCTGTGCATACACGGAAGAAAAACTGTGCTCAGGCGCACTCGCCGCGCGCTGCTGTGCGCTGGTCTGAGTCGCACCGGGCTGCACACGCGGCGCAGTGTTTGCTTGTAATAAAAAATCCGTGATTGCCATAGTCATGCCCCTGTCATCAATCCATACGTGCATAACTTAAGCAAAAACCAAGCCAACACGTCTACAGCCCGGTTAGACCCAGTAAAAGATCACAGCGCGTCCACACGGACTACACAACTGCCATTAAATTGACTGATCACAAACTCATCACATCCAAATAACGCGGCTGTGCCTGGGTATCAACCGTTAAACTGGCGAAATCAAATAACTGACGATCCGCTAACTGCGAAGGGGCAACGTTTTGCAAAGAGCGAAACATAATATCCAAACGCCCTGGGGTTTTTTGCTCCCATTCTTGCAACATACCTTTAACCACTTGGCGCTGTAGATTTTCTTGCGAGCCGCACAAGTTACAGGGAATAATCGGAAAACCTTGTATGCGCGCATATTCAGCAATATCACTTTCTTTACAATAGGCTAAGGGACGAATCACCACATTACGCCCATCATCTGAAAGCAATTTAGGCGGCATCGCTTTTAAAGTGCCACCAAAAAACATATTTAAGAAAAAAGTTTCCAAAATATCATCACGGTGATGGCCCAGCGCCATTTTAGTTGCACCGATCTCGTCGGCATAGGTATACAAGGTGCCGCGGCGCAAACGTGAACACAATGAGCAGGTGGTTTTGCCTTCAGGAATTTTCTCTTTGACCACCGAATAAGTGTCTTTTTCAATAATATGGTATTCCACACCCACAGATTCTAAATACGCAGGCAACACATGCTCAGGAAAGCCCGGTTGCTTCTGATCCATATTCACCGCCACTAAAGAAAACTGAATCGGCGCCACTTTTTGTAAGTGCAACAGCATATCAAGCATGGCATAGCTGTCTTTACCGCCAGACAAGCACACCATCACTTTATCGCCCTCTTCGATCATCTTAAAATCAGTCACGGCTTCGCCAGCAAGGCGCTGTAAACGTTTCTGTAACTTTTTCTGACTGGCTAACTCACTACTCATGACATGATCCGCAACAGGTAAAACGCGCATTTTACCTGTTGCGCTGCACAAACCCTAGTCCTGTCTAAGGACTCTAAGCGTATTGACCTTTTGCAACCCTAAACAAAAGCGCGTAGTCGTGTCTAAATCGACGCATTGCTTCGATCTCAGGAGCGCCCTACACTGCTTGCAGGCCATACCACTTCATATTTTATTTGAGCTGATCGCTGTGTCCAATCCCGATATCACACACCTCTTACACCTTGTACAACAGGTGTTAAACGAGCACCCAAGCGGCTTAAGTGAGTACGCACTGATTCAACAACTGAAATCGCGTCACAGCGCATTTGCTCAGGTTAATTTAAGTGATCCACTGAGTTTGTTTCGCACTCATTTTATGCTTTTTCATGTGCTGTATGTATTGCGCGATAAGCTGCGCCACACCGGCCAATATGATGTATTGATTCACACTCTAAACATTCGCATCCAAGCGCCATCGCCAACTCAACCCCAGACCTCGGCGGTGGGCCATGAGGACAAGTTACGCGCTTACTATCTGGATATCACTCAGCTGACCAGCACGGATCGAGATGCAGTGGAGGCGCTGCTGTATGGCGGCTTAACAGCCATGGCCCAACCTGACTGCGTCACCCAAGCCTTAAGCGAGCTTGAGCTGGATCAGCCCGCGCACAGCTTAAGTGCGCAGGTTATACGGCAACAATATCGCGCTTTGGTCAGCCGCTACCACCCCGACCGCGGCGGCTGTACGGCTCGCTTACAGCGCATTAATCAAGCGATGGACACTCTACGCCAACACCGTTTATTGCGCTGATAGATACTCCAAGGTTTGCACCAGCATGCTGGTCTTGGGCATCGAGCAACCCGCCGCCTGTGCCGCAGCAAGCGGAGCATGGTAAATGGCCTGCAACTCCATCGGGCGTTTTTGCGCAAAATCATGGTACATACTCGGAAAATACGCAGGCATCGCATCCGTGTATTTAAGTAGCGCCTGCACCATAGTGTCTGGCAGCGCATAACCACAGGCCTGAGCGGCTGCGATGGTTTCATCCATCAATTGGGTAATCAACTCTCGACTGTGCGCTTCACTCATCAGTTGCTCAATATCGCTGTTGAGCAAGACAGATAATCCGTTATAAGGGATATTCCACACCAGCTTTTGCCAGCGCGCCTGCTCCAATACTTTAAGCACTTTGGAGTCGAGTCCCGCCTGCTGAAAAAAACTTACTCCTTGCTGTGCAATAGCATGGCCCTGTTCGTCATCGGCAGGACCACTGTGATAACCCAGATTAACCCCGCCCTGAGCTTGATGCTTAATCACCCCTGGCGCACTACGATGTACATAAATAAAACACAGACCACCAAGCAAGTGTAAACGCTCATCCAGCAAAGGGCGTATCTGATCCTCGATTCCAAAACCATTTTGCAACAGCACCACCTTGGCATCTGCTGCTGCAACCTGATTGATAATCGGCGCTAACGCAATATTGCTAGTGGTTTTCGCAGCTACCAACACCCAATCGCATAGCGGCATACTGGCAGGGTCATACCAGGCATGCACCTGCGGTTGATGCAGTTCGCCATGAACGGCACTACTAATACGCAAACCATGTCGATTAACGGCTTCATAATCACTGCGCAATAAGTAATGCACTTCAAAGCCTGCTTGGGCCAGCATAAAACCATAAAAGCCACCCACAGCACCGGCACCAATAATACCGATACGCGGTTGTCGTTGTTCGTTCATTTTGAACTCTCTTATAAAGCGGTGT
>JAAZJF010000152.1 GCA_012800475.1 Gammaproteobacteria bacterium | reverse complement strand
GCAACCGTTGCGCCCTCTTCAACTTTAGCGGTATTAAGCACCGCACCAATACCTGTGGTCACACCGCAACCCAAGAGACAGATTTTTTCTAATGGCGCATCTTTAGGCACTTTAGCTAAAGACACTTCAGCCACCACGGTGTACTCAGAGAAGGTTGAGGTGCCCATATAGTGGTAAATCGGCTCGCCTTTATAGGAGAAACGCGTGGTGCCGTCTGGCATCAAACCCTTGCCTTGAGTCTCTCGCACTGATTGGCATAGATTGGTTTTACCTGATGTACAGAACTTACAGGTACGGCACTCGGCGGTGTAGAGTGGAATCACATGATCGCCCACCTCAAGCGAGGTCACGCCCTCGCCAACCGCTTCAACAATACCGCCACCCTCATGCCCTAAAATAGCAGGAAAAATGCCCTCAGGATCATCACCCGATAAGGTAAAAGCATCGGTGTGACACACGCCGCTGGCAACAATGCGTACCAGCACTTCACCGGCCTGAGGCGGAGCAACATCCACTTCAACAATTTGCAAAGGTTGGCCTGGACCAAATGCAACTGCAGCACGTGACTTAATCATTTATTTCTCCTCAAGATCAATTGAAACAAAGCATAGCAGACAGCAGCCGGCGTTGGGCTAACCGAGGCGGCTATATATGTCAGACAGCATTCGCAAATCAGTGTAGGCTGCGCTACACAGCTCCTTACTTAATTAGCCGAGTACACCATGCCCAACACACGCGTGAAAGGTTCAAATCAAAGACGTATTGTGCCCAATGCACAACACAGTAGCGCAGCACTGGAAGCACAGATTGCTTCTTTTTTAGAATCAGGCGGCGTGATCGAAGAGATACCACGCGGAGTCAGCGGTCAAGTGTTCACGCCCATGGCAAAAAAATCTTAACCTAAAGTCTAGCCATCCTTGCAGCTAAGGTGCATCCACACCCCGTAAACGGTGCAGAAGCTGCAAATCTTCAGGCCGTGTGATTTTAATATTCATCGCGCTGCCTTCAATCACCCGCGGTGCAAAACCAGCCCACTCCATGGCCGACGACTCATCGGTGACCGCAACCCCCGCTTGTAACGCATCTGCTAAAGCACGCTGCAAAGCACCGACACGAAACATCTGTGGGGTTAACGCATGCCAAATCACACTGCGATCCAAAGTTTTAAGCACCTGCCCCTCAGCATTGATCTGTTTGAGTGTATCTCGCGCTGGCACAGCTAATAATCCACCCACAGGATCATCTGCTAACTGAGTTAACAAGCGCTGTAAGTCTTGCGCTTCAAGCAACGGGCGTGCTGCATCGTGCACCAAAACCCAATCATCAGCCTGCGCACCGTAGTTTTCTAAAGCCAGCACCGCATTAAGCACAGAGTCTGCACGCTCTCCACCGCCGATAACAGTATGCACACGCGGATCCTCAGCTAACTCAAGCGTTGGCCACCAACTGTCGTGCTCAGCCACTGCAACGACAATACCTAAGAGTTGTGGGTGCGCTAAAAAACACCCCAAGGTCAACTCAAGAATCGTTTTCCCAGCAACCGTCAAATACTGTTTGGGACACTCAGCTTGCATACGACTGCCAATGCCAGCCGCCGGAATCACCAACCAAAAAACCGGCGCGGTCATTGCGCTAACAAGTAAAGAGTTTCCCCTTCCTTGACCATACCCAACTCATAACGCGCGCGCTCTTCAACTGTCTCCATGCCTTTTTTTAATTCCATAACTTCAGCATCCATCACGCGGTTGCGCTCAAGCAGTCGCTCATTTTCGGCTTTTTGCTCAGCGATTTGCATTTTGAGCTGCACGCCTTGCGCAATCCCGCCATCCCCTAACCACAGTCGGTATTGCAGTCCAGCCAACATCAACAGCAGTACAATTAATAATACGTAGGGTTCTTTTTTCATTATGGCTTTCCATAAAAAAGGGCAGCGGATGGGGCTGCCCTTATAACATCATTTCGTTCGCTGATCCGCTAAGCGTATCAATTAACCACGAAACTCAGCACGACCACGATAAGGCGCTTGACCCGCTAACTGCTCTTCAATACGCAGCAGTTGGTTGTACTTAGCTACGCGATCTGAACGGCACAGTGAACCGGTTTTGATTTGGCCTGCCGCTGTACCCACTGCGAGATCAGCAATGGTTGAGTCTTCAGTTTCACCACTGCGGTGTGAAATCACTGCAGTAAAGCCTGCAGCTTTAGCCATTTGAATGGCTTCTAAGGTTTCAGTCAAAGTACCAATCTGATTGAATTTAATCAAAATAGAGTTGGCTGTTTGGGTATCAATACCTTGCTGAAGAATCTTAGTATTGGTGACAAATAAATCATCACCCACTAACTGGATTTTATCGCCAAGCTTATCCGTCTGAATTTTCCAGCCTGCCCAATCCGACTCATCCATACCATCTTCAATAGAGATAATTGGGAAGCGCTCGGTTAAGCCAGCTAAGTAATCAGTAAAGCCTTGGGCATCAAACTTTTTGCCTTCGCCCGCTAAATCATACATACCGTCTTTGTAGAACTCACTGGCTGCACAGTCCAGCGCTAAGGTGATATCGTCACCGAGCGTGTAACCAGCATTAGCGATGGCTTCTGAAATCACCGCCAAAGCTTCTTCGTTGGACGCCAAGTTGGGTGCAAAACCACCTTCATCACCCACTGAAGTGCTTAAACCGCGTGCTTGCAATACTGCTTTGAGGTGATGAAATACTTCAGTCCCCATCCGCAATGCATCAGAGAAGGTTTTCGCACCCACCGGCTGAATCATAAACTCTTGGATATCAACGTTGTTATCCGCATGTTCGCCACCGTTGATGATATTCATCATCGGCACTGGCATAGAGTACACACCCGGCGTGCCATTGAGTTCAGCAATGTGCGCGTACAACGGCATGCCTTTGGCTTGCGCTGCCGCTTTAGCAGCCGCCAGTGACACAGCTAAAATAGCGTTGGCGCCTAAAGTCGCTTTGTTATCGGTACCGTCCAGTTCAATCATGGCACGGTCTAAACCCGCTTGATCAGTGGCATCTTGACCGAGCAATAACTCACGGATTGCACCATTAATATTGGCTACAGCTTTAAGCACGCCTTTGCCCATGTAACGGCTTTTATCGCCATCACGTAATTCTAGTGCTTCACGTGAGCCAGTAGAGGCGCCGGATGGTGCGCAGGCACTACCAATGATGCCACCCTCTAAAGTCACATCCGCTTCAACGGTAGGGTTACCACGTGAATCTAAGACTTCACGACCTTTGATGTCGATAATTTTTGCCATTGTTGTGCACGCTCCGTACGTATATGGGGTCAAACTTAAAATGAAATTATCAACTTAAGCGGTTTCAATCGCAGGAAAACTTT
>JAAZJF010000151.1 GCA_012800475.1 Gammaproteobacteria bacterium | reverse complement strand
CTCAAGCCAACTGCATTTTGCATCCAACGCACACTGTTCAAGGTCCCGTTCCATGCGAGTTTATGTTCTATTAGCTGCCGTACTTTTCTTGAGCGCTTGCTCATCACAAAAAACTTCCCCAGACACCACCATCAGCGGTAAAGCATCATGGTACGGTGCTCGTCACCATGGCAAACAAACAGCCAGCGGTGAACGCTTTAACCAACACGCACTCACCGCAGCACATCGCAGCTTAGCCTTTGGTACCCGCGTTAAAGTCACCAATACCCTCAACAATAAAAGCGTCACAGTGCGCGTCAATGACCGCGGCCCCTACAGCAAAGGTCGGGTGATCGACTTATCCCGCGCCGCAGCCAACAAAATTGATATGATCAACAGTGGTGTGGTTCCCGTACGGGTGCAAGTTCTAAGCAAATAATTCTGATAAAAGTCCACTCTGCTGAGCGCACAACCTGCTAATCTAGCGCCCATTATCCTATTGAGAGTTCGGAGCCAACGCATGTCTATCCTCACCTTCGTTTACCTTATTGGCGGCTTTATTCTGCTGGTGCTCGGCGCAGAAGTATTGGTACGCGGTGCTGCACGTTTAGCTGCGCGTTTTGGTATCTCGCCCTTAATTATTGGTTTAACCGTGGTTGCTTTCGGTACCAGTGCACCAGAAATGGCCGTCAGCACCCAATCAGCCTTTATGGGCCAAGGTGATATTGCCATTGGTAATGTGATTGGCAGCAATATTTTTAACGTGCTGGTGGTGCTGGGCCTGTCGGCTTTAATTATTCCGCTGCTGGTCTCACGTCAACTGGTGCGCTTTGATGTGCCCATTATGATTGGTGCGGGCTTTTTAGCCTGGTTTTTAGCCTTAGATGGCAGCTACAGCCGCCTCGATGGTTTGATTTTATTCACCTGTATTGTGGTGTATACCGGCTACCTGATTATCAGCAGCCTCAAAGCTTTTAAACCCGGTCAAATCAGCGGTGATGATGAATACAGCGCTGAGATTAACCCGCATCGTTTTGCCTCCTTAATCAACCTTGCCTATATTGCTGCAGGCTTAGCTTTATTGGTGGCAGGTTCTAATTTTTTAGTCAGCGGTGCCGTCACTTTAGCGCAAGCGCTGGGTTTATCCGAACTGGTCATTGGCTTAACCATTATCGCGGTAGGCACCTCTCTCCCTGAGTTGGCCACCTCGTTGATTGCCGCTTGGAAAGGTGAGCGCGATATCGCTGTGGGTAATATTGTCGGCAGTAACTTATTTAATCTGCTGGCCGTTTTAGGTTTAGCCGGACTGGTCTCACCGGAAAACATTGCTGTAGCGCGCAGTGCTATTGAGTTTGATTTCCCAGTGATGATGGCCGTATCGGTAGCCTGTTTGCCTATATTCTTTTCTGGCTACCGTATCAACCGCTGGGAAGGCGCGGTGTTTTTAGGTTACTACGTGGCCTATACCGCCTACTTAATTATGCAAAGCAATGGCGAGCCATTTGCCCATACCTTTGCCGATGCCATGTTCGGTTATGTTGTACCCTTAACAGCTATCACTTTGTTTGTGATCGCAGCACGCGCGTGGCGTATACAGCGCGGCTTACCTGCCGATCCTTCATTGTAAAATCTGCCCCAGCCGGTGCAGGTCTTACATAGCCTCTCAATACAATGAGTTTTATATGGCCAAACGTACTCTCAACCGCCGCCAAGGCTGGCGTGTTAATAAGATTCAAGAAGAGCGACTGGCACGTGCTGCCAAACGCGAAGAACGCACACTGGAAGAATTAGATGGCGGTGATCTCGGCCCTGAGCAACATGGTTTAGTCATCGCTCACTTTGGTGTGCAAGTCGAAGTACAAACCGAAGACCCAGAACACAGCGGACAAACCTATCGCTGCTATTTGCGCGCTAACTTACCTGCTTTAGTGACGGGCGACCGCGTGGTCTGGCGCCCAGGCAATCAAGGTTTGGGCGTGATCGTGGCACAACTACCCCGCCACAGTGAACTGCGCCGTCCTGATTCACGCGGACAACTCAAGCCAGTCGCGGCGAACGTGGATTTGATCGTGATTGTTTTTGCTCCGCTGCCAGAGCCCCATGCCAACCTGATTGACCGCTATATTATTGCCGCAGAGCACGCAGGTATTCGCCCGTTACTGCTGCTTAATAAGTCTGATTTACTCGACCCCAGTGGCGCTTCGCGTGTGCACAGCTTACTGGAGACCTATCACACCTTGGGCTATCCACTGCTGGAAGTATCGGCCTATTCAGGCGACGGCTTAGAGCAACTGCAAGCGCAACTCAATGATCAAGTCAGTGTGTTTGTCGGTCAATCTGGAGTGGGTAAGTCATCACTGGTCAACCGCCTGCTGCCCGATACCGATACTCGGGTTGGTGCATTGTCTGCACTGACTGGTAAAGGAACGCATACCACCACCACAGCGCGCCTCTTTCACTTCCCAGCGGGCGGCCAATTGATTGACTCACCGGGTATTCGTGAATTTGGCTTAGGCCACGTCAGTGTCGCCGATGTTGAAGCGGGTTTTATTGAGTTTCAAGAGCACTTGGGCCATTGCCGTTTTCGCAACTGCACCCATGAGCATGAGCCAGGCTGCGCACTCTTAGCGGCGGTCGCAGAAGGGCATATTAACCCACAGCGCTTAGCCAGCTTTAAACATATTATCAGCGGGATTTTGTCTGAGCAGTATTGATACAGCCAGCCCTGATGCATCATGCATACAGGGCTGAGATACCGCTAGTTTTTGACGTCATTGAACTCTAAAACACCCTGCTCAAACACATTGATTTTACTTCGCAATGCTTTGCTGCCAGCAGGTGCAGCGGCAGGCTCGGGTGCCTCAAGTTGCGCTTCTTGCTCTTGCACACCAGGCTCGCCTTGAATGGCTTGCTGCGCACGCTTGGTCAGCACGAGGATATCAATTCGACGGTTGCTGGGGCTGTAAGGGTTATCGCGGTCAAATAAAGCCGACGAGGCATAACCGGCCACACGTGCCACTTGCTCATCATCTAAACCACCCGCTTGCAAAGCACGGCGCGCCGCATTGGCGCGACTGACCGACAACTCCCAGTTCCCAAAGCCTGCAGTATTGGCAAACGGCTTGGCATCTGTATGCCCACCCACACTGATTTTATTAGGCACGGCACGCATGGTGTCGGCCATAATATATAAAATATCTTCAAAATAAGGCTGCAGGCGCGCGCTCCCTAAATCAAACATCGGGCGATTGGCCGCGTCTGCAATTTGGATACGTAAACCATCGCGCGATACATCCATCAAGATCTGATCTTTGTACGGCTGCAAATCAATATCGTCATGAATTTTGCGCTGCAACTCAATCAGCAATACATCTAATCGCTCACGCTCAAGCTGTTCAAATAACTGCTCGGTTTGCTGCTCAGTCAAAGTTTGCGGATCAATGGTGGCCTGTTCGCTGATCTCAGGATTTAAGGTTTTATCCGGTGCTGGCGTCGGCGTACCGCCCAAATCAATCACATAAGGGCTGGCACTTTCGGAGAAGCCAATCGGGTCTTGAAAATACCCCGAAATGGCTTTCTTTTGCTCAGGCGTGGTCGAAGACATCAGCCACATCACCAAGAAAAACGCCATCATGGCGACCGCAAAGTCGGCAAAAGCAATTTTCCAAGCGCCACCGTGGTGGCCTGCAGCAATTTTCTTAACCCGTTTAACAATAATCGGCTGATTGGTATCCATACTGGTTAGCCGCCCCGTACCGCTTGCTCCAACTCAGCAAAGGTCGGTCGATGCGCACCAAACAACACCTTGCGCCCAAACTCCACCGCTAAACTGGGTGGCATACCCGAAGCTGAAGCAACCAACGTGGCTTTAATGGCCTCATACAGGTTTAACTCTTCTTTAGCATCGTGCGCCAAGCTGGTGGCTAAAGGTCCGAAAAAGCCATAAGCCGCTAAAATACCTAAGAAGGTACCAACCAACGCCGCACCAACGTGCTGACCCAATGCCGCTTGCTCTGCTTCACCGAGCATGGCCATGGTCACTACAATCCCTAAAACGGCTGCCACAATACCAAAGCCAGGCAAACCATCGGCCACACTGGTGACGGCATGACTGGGGTGATCTAAGTCTTCTTTAAGGCTGGCCAACTCCATATCAAACAAGCCTTCAAACTCATGCGGTGCCATATTGCCCGTGGTCATAATGCGCAAGTAATCACAGACAAACTCTGTCATGCCTTCATCTTTAAGAATGGCTGGGTAGTTGCTGAAAATTGGACTTGAGGCAGGATCTTCAATATCGGCTTCAATCGCCATCATGCCTTCACGACGACTCTTGTTGAGCACTTCATAGAGCATCTTTAAAACATCTAAATACAATGTTTTCGTAAAGCGCGAACCAAACATAGCCAGCGACTTTTTCAACACTTGCATAAAGGTACTGCCCGGGTTGGCTTGTAAAAAAGCACCCATAGCTGCACCACCAATAATCAGCACTTCAAAGGGCTGAATAAT
>JAAZJF010000150.1 GCA_012800475.1 Gammaproteobacteria bacterium | reverse complement strand
TTGATCAGCAGCCTCTGTGAACGCTCATTGGCAGGTTGCATGTATCGCATCTATTGAGACTTATTTTGAGGTGTCGTATGACTGGTAAAGTATTAACTCCGCAAGCTGCACAAGAACTACTGGCAAAAGGGGCGGTATTGGTCGATATCCGCGGCCTTGATGAGTACGCTCGTGAACACATTGCTGTGGCTAAACATATGCCAATGGAGCTGTTGAACAGCCAAGGCGTGCCAAGCAATGAAGCCAATGCGGTGATTTTCCATTGCACCTCAGGTAACCGCACTAAAATGAATGCCGATGCGTTGGATAATTGCGCCAGCTGTGAAGTGTATATTTTGGAAGGTGGCTTAGACGGCTGGAAAAAAGCGGGTTTTCCAGTCATTAAAGATACTAAGCAGCCGCTGGAATTACAGCGCCAAGTGCAAATTGGTGCCGGCTCGATGATTCTCTTAGGCGTGATTTTAGGTACGACAGTCGCGCCAGCTTGGTACGCTTTATCAGGCTTTGTCGGTGCGGGCTTAATTATGGCCGGTGTGACAGGTTTTTGTGGTTTAGCGCGCATGTTGTTAGTGATGCCATGGAACAAAAAAATGGCTAAATAAGCGATTCACCGACCGGTCACATGAAAAGGCAAGCCCGCATAGGCTTGCCTTTTTTATTGCTCAGATGCTGCCCGCCACAGAGCTGTTCAACGCTGTGCTCAAGACTGCACAGCCGAGTAAAAACGCTGCATATTGAGCCGTTAAAAACAGCGCCAGCTCCATATAGAACAGTGCTATTAGAGCACTAGGGCGACGAGTAATACTGTTTCTTGTATTTCCACTGCAGCGCCCAAAGTGTCGCCGGTATAGCCACCCAGACGTTTTTTCAGTGCCCGCCGATAGAGCGCTAGCACACCGACCCATACCGCTAAGATCCACCCTGCTTGCCCTTGCAATAACAGCACAGCGAGCAGTGCCAACACCGTAGTCATGACCAGCAGTTTACGCAGCGAAGCAGCGCTTTGCGTGGTGCTGACCATGCCTTCTTTGCGCACATAGGCGGTAGTAGCCATCAAGCCGATAATGCCAGCTCTGGCCATCATCGGCACCAGCACTAAACCGCTGAGCAGCAGGGCGCTATTGTCTGCACTTGATTGCAGTAGCGCGACAATCGCAGCAAATTTCACCAGTAAAATCACTACCATCGCCGCCACGCCCATGGAGCCAATGCGCGGGTCTTTCATAATCTCTAAGGTGCGCTCGTGATTGCCCAAGCCACCGACCCAAGCATCGGCGGTATCGGCTACGCCATCCAGATGCATCGCGCCGGTAAAGTACACCCACAGGCCTAAAACTAAAGCGCCCACCAGCAGTAAAGGCACCTGCGGATTGGAGTACAGACACAACGACACTAAGCCCACCAGCAACAGTCCAAGAATAGCGCCCACCACCGGGTAAAACCACATGGCGGCTTGTTGTACTTGAGCGTCGATACGCTTGAGGTACGGTCCAGGCACGCGGCTGAGAAAAATCAGCGCATACCAAAAGCCCCAGTAGTAGGTGCTCATAACTCGTTGCCATCCAAGCTGACTAAACTCAGCCAGCGTTGTGGTTGGCCTTCGTGATGCGAGTCGATGACTTTAAAACTCATGGCAGCGGCGTAGGGCAGGCTGAGTTTGTTCATTGCGCTGGGTGCGAGCTCTAAAAGGTGTTGTGCCAAAACACGCATCACACCGCCGTGAGTGACGAGCATCACACGCTGACCTTGATGGGTTTGCAGCAGCTGCTCCCAAGCTAAGAGGCTGCGCTGTTGTAATGCTGTGGTGTGTTCGCCATCGGGTGCGCAAAAATTCATCGGGTCTTGCCACAGTTGGCTGATGTTTTCTTCGGCCATCACGGTGTCCACGCATTTGTTTTCCCAAGCACCAAAATCAATCTCGGCAAAATTGGGCTCAATATGCAGTGGGATACCGTGCGCTGTAGCATGTAAATGGGCCGATTGCCTGCAGCGGGACAAGGGCGAGCTCACCACTTGATTCCAGCTGTGGCCTAAGCACTCGGTGCGTTGTTGAAATTGCTCGATGCCGCGCGGGGTTAAATGATGGTCGGTGCGACCGCGAAAAACATTGCCGCCTTCAGGTTCGCCATGGCGAATGATGTCGATATAAGTAGTGATCATAGGTGTGTATTGTCCACTGAGGCCTGAGTAAAGGTGGCCATCTGATTATGAATAACTAAGGCTTGCTGCACCGTCGCGTAAGCGACTGCGGCGCCTGAGCCTTCGCCTAAACGCATGTCTAAATGCAGTAAAGGCTGCGCCGCTAAAGCCTTGAGTAACACGCCGTGGCCTTGTTCAGCTGAATGATGTGCAAAGAGCAACCAATCGCGCACGCTGGGGTTGAGTTGCACCGCCAGTAACGCAGCAGCGGTGGTAATAAAGCCGTCTACCAAGCACGGGATGCCCAGTTGACTGGCGCGAATATAGGCTCCGGCAATGGCAGCGATTTCTAAACCGCCCAGCTCAGTTAAGGCTGCTAATGGCGAGTTAATATGTGGACGTGCGCGTGCCACGCTTGCGGTTAAGACCTGTTGTTTATGACTGAGGGCTGCGCCTGTCATGCCGGTGCCCGCACCGGTCAATGCGGCCACATCCTTAGCCAGTAACACCGCGCTCAAACAAGTGGCCGCTGAGGTGTTGCCAATACCCATTTCACCTAACATCAAAAAATCACAACCCTGAGCATTAACACGCTCCACCTGGGCTTGACCCAAAGCTAAAGCCTGCAGGGCTTGCTCGCGACTCATAGCTGCTTGCTGCGAGAAATCATGGGTACCGGGCATAATCGGCTGATGATGGATGTGGGTTAAGTGCTCGCACGCCGTGGCCGTGCCGCAATTGATCACGCTTAACGCAATACCTTGGTGCTGACACAAAGTGGCCACTGCCGCGCCGCCCTGCACAAAGTTGGCCAGCATGGCAATGGTGACAGACTGAGGAAAAGCCGACACACCTTGCGCAACAATGCCGTGATCGCCGGCAAAGACCAGCATATGGGGTTGCTCTATCTGTGGTTTGACGCGGTGCTGCAGCGCAGCTAAGTGAATGGCAACCTGCTCCAGACGACCTAAGGAGCCTTGGGGCTTGGTGAGCTGATCTTGATGTGCTTGCGCATTATCGCGGGCTGAAATAGACAGGGGGGCGGCGGCGCGGAGCCACCAGTGGGCTGAGGTCATGGTGTTCGCTTCAAAAGAATGCATAAAGGCTGTGTGCAAAACCCTTCAGTGAGCAGCGCCGAAGCTATGCATGGCGCTGCTCTCAATCAGGATTTAATGAGTGACGCTGTGGCGCTCTTGAATCAACACCCAAGGTGCAATCACCACGGCCCACAACTCAGGGTCGCGTTGGGCGTAATCGGCTGCGATATCATCACTTAATACATGCAGGGCTTTTTGTTGCATCAGTGCGCTGACATAGGCTTTGTCATCATTGATGATATGTTCGGCCGCAGCGACGAGGTCTTTATCGCTGGCCAGCCATAACACATTACCTTTGGCAAATTGAGGCATCACTTCGGCCCAGCTGATCTGTGCAGTTTCGCCAAGAAGTTGTGCGTATAAGGTGCTGATTTCATTCGACATGTTTTTTCTCGTGGCAAAAATAGGCATGATAGCCTGACTTGTACGATCCCCCAAGGATCAATGCTCAACAGTTCAAGCAATTGGAGAATGCAATGCACACATCATTACCGCGTTTAGGCTTTGCGGGTATCGGCTTAATGGGCTTGCCTATGTGCCAGCGCTTGTTGGCTGCGGGTTATCCGTTGGTGGTTTGGAATCGTCATCCGCAGGCCTGTGCGCCCTTGGTGGAATTGGGCGCCACACAGGTCATGGAGCGTGCGCAGCTGGGCGCTCAAGTTGATATCGTCTTGCTGTGTTTGGCCGATACTCAGGCCGTTGAAGAGGTGATGTTTGCCGAGCAGGGCATGGCTTATGGTTTGAACGCTGAGCAGGTGGTGGTGGATTTTTCCAGTATTGAACCCGCTGCCACTCAAGATATGGCCCAACGTTTATCGGCGCACAGTGGCGCACAATGGTTGGATATTCCAGTGTCAGGCGGTGTGGGTGGAGCTGAGCAAGGGACGTTAGTGATGATGGCCGGTGGCGATGCTCAGGCTTTAGCGCGAGTGCAGCCGGTGCTGGAGCATTTGGGGCAACGCGTGACGCATATGGGTGCGGTCGGTGCTGGGCAAGTGGCTAAGGTGTGCAATCAAATGTTGGTGGCGTGCAATGCGATGGTGATTGCTGAAGTGGTGGCGTTGGCTGAGCAAGCCGGTGTAGATGCAGCCTTATTAGCGCCCGCCTTAGCCGGCGGTTTTGCGGACAGTACGCCTTTGCAAATTCTAGCGCCACAGATGGCGCGTCGTGAGTTTGAGCCTGTTAAGTGGCATGTACGCACTTTGCTGAAAGATTTGGATATGGCCGTCAAACTCTCGCAAAGCCAGACTTCGGCGACACCCATGAGTGGTTTAGCCGCGCAGTTAATGCGTGCCCATGCCGCGCAAGGCCATGCGGCCGCTGACCCTGCTACTTTGATTCAACTCTACACTGAGGATGCATAATGGAGCTTGTCGCTAACTTATCCATGCTGTTTACCGAGCTGCCTCTGCTTGAGCGCTTACGTGCCGCCTCTGCTGCAGGCTTTACTGCGGTGGAGATTCAGTTTCCTTATGATGTGCCCGCCATCGCGCTGAAAGACGAGCTGCAACGCTGCGGTTTAAGTTTGGCGCTGATCAATATGCCTGCCGGTGATTTAATGCAAGGCGGTTTAGGCTTTGCTTGTGATCCGCAGCAGCGCGTGCAATTTGCCAATGCGTTAGATGAGGCGCTCAGTTATGCCCTGATGGTGCGCCCGCGTCAGGTCAATGTACTGGCGGGCCGACTTGCGCAAGGTGCTTCGCGTGGTCGTGCGATTGCGACTTTAGCGGCTAATTTATTGGATGCGGCACAAGCCTTTGATCGTTTAGGTATTGCTGTGCTGTGTGAAGCGATTAACCCGTTGGATATGCCAGGCTTTTTGATCAATACCCCACAGGATTTGCATGCGCTGCTTGCTGAAGTCAATCATGACAACTGTTTTGCACAGTTGGATGTGTATCATATGGCGCGCCAAGGCATCAGCACTGAGCAAGCTATGGCGGTATTGGGCGATAAAGTGGCGCATGTGCAGTTTGCGGATGCGCCGGGGCGCGGTGAACCAGGCACGGGTGATATCGACTTTATGGCGATGTATCAGGCCTTACACAAAGCCGGCTATCAAGGTGCTCTGGCTGCTGAGTACCGTCCCAGTACCACCACGCTCGACAGTTTAGCGTGGCTTGCGCAGCCGCCTTTTAATCAATGATCACTCTTTAGAATAGAACCCTATGCCCCCTCAAGCCCACCAATCCCAGCAAGCCAATAATGCGTGGCGTGTGTTGTTTTTATTATTTTTAGCCAATGTGTTTAACTTTTTTGATCGGGCAGTCCCCAGTATTGTAATGGAGCCGATCCGCTTGGAATGGAGCTTGAGTGATTTTCAGGTAGGGATGCTCGGTACCGCATTTACCATAGTCTATGCCGTGGCTGGGATTCCGCTGGGGCGCATGGCAGATTCCGGTTCACGCAAAAAAATCATGGGCGCAGGTTTGTTGCTCTGGAGTGGGTTAACCGCGGTCAATGGTGCTGTGCAAGGCTTTTGGGGCTTTTTGCTGGCGCGCATGGGCGTGGGGATTGGTGAGGCCAGTTATGGGCCGGCGGCGAATTCTTTGATTGGTGATATGTTTCCTGCCAATCGTCGTGCGCGGGCGATGGGGATCTTTATGATGGGTTTGCCGGTGGGGTTGCTGCTGGCTTTTTTCACCACGGGGGCTATTGTGCAGGCCTTTGATAGCTGGCGCGCGCCGTTTTTTATTGCGGCGGTGCCGGGGATTATTTTAGCACTGTTTATCTTTATGATTCGCGAGCCTGCGCGTGGTGCGGCTGAGGTTGTGGTGACCCACAATGCACCGATTGCGCAGCCTATGCGTAAGATTTTAGCGACACCGACCATGTGGTGGCTGATGCTGGCAGGGCTGTGTTACAACTTTGCCACCTATGCCAACACCTCATTTATGGTGCCGATGTTGCAGCGCTACTTTGGCTTGGAGTTGACGCAAGCGTCCATGTCGGTGGGCGTGATTGTTGGGGTGACGGGGTTGTTTGCTTTGCCTGCAGGTGGCTGGCTGGCTGATCGGCTGCATGAGCGCGTGCGTAATGGTCGCTTGTTGTTTGGCGGAGTGAGTTTATTGCTCACCAGTGTCTTTACTGGCGTGGCGTTAATGGCCGGACAGATCGATGCGGGACTCTTTGTGGGCTTATTTGCTTTGGGCTGGGTGTTTGCTTATAACTTTTATACCTGCGTGTATACTGCCGTGCAGGATGTTGTCGAGCCGCGTTTGCGCGCTACAGCGATGGCGTTGTTTTTTGCTGGACTGTATTTGCTCGGTGGTGGTTTGGGGCCTGTGATGGTCGGTGGCTTATCCGATTATTTTGCTCAGCAAGCTATGCTCAATGCCGGCGTATCGCAGATGAGCGAGGCGTTTCGTGCGCTAGGTTTACACAGCGCCATGTATTTAGTACCGGTGGCCATGGCGTTAACCGGTCTGTTTTTGTTGATTGCCATGCGCACCTTTAGCCGTGATGCGCAGCGGATGGCGCAGTCAGCACACTCTTCAGGAGCCTTATGATGTTACAGAAAATTGAAACTGCTTTAGCCGCACTTGAGCCCAGCTTTTTGCAGGTTGAAGATGAGAGTCATATGCACAGCATTGGTGCGCGAAGCCATTTTAAAGTGGTGCTGGTCAGCGATGTCTTTGCTGATGTACGCAAGGTGCAGCGCCATCAGAAAGTTTATGCTGCACTGGGTGATTTAATGCAGCAGTTCCATGGTTTAGCCATGCACACCTATACGCCAGAAGAATGGGTCAGCGTTGAGAATGCACCGGATTCTCCTAAGTGCCGTGGCGGCAGTGCTCAGGATAAAAAATAATTTTAAGTTCTGCACTTAAGCAAACGCCCCACACAGATCAAGTCCGTGTGGGGCGTTTTTTTAGTGATGTTTTAAGCTTTGAGTGACCTAAGCTTTAGCTAAAATATCACGCAGCACATAGGGCAAGATTCCACCATGGCGGTAGTATTCCACTTCGACCGGTGTATCAATGCGCGAGAGCACTTGCACCTGATCCACCCGACCATTGGCGCGGGTAATCTCTAGGGTCAGCTCTTGGCGCGGCTGCATATCGCTGTCAACGCCTACAATACTAAAGGTTTCTTCACCTGTAATATTGAGCGAGCTGTACGAGGCACCGCCGATAAATTGCAAAGGCAGTACGCCCATGCCGACTAAGTTGGAGCGGTGAATACGCTCATAGGATTGCGCAATTACAGCTTTCACACCCAACAACAGCGTACCTTTAGCAGCCCAGTCGCGACTTGAACCGGTACCGTATTCTTCGCCGGCAAAAATAACCGTGTCAATGCCACGCTGCATATAATCCATAGCGGCGTCGTATACTGGGACTTGTTGGCCATCGAGTAAGGTGAAGCCCCCTTCAATGCGCGAACCATCCTCAGTCGGCGGCAGCATCAGGTTTTTCACCCGCACGTTAGCAAAGGTGCCGCGAATCATCACATCGTGATTGCCTCGGCGTGAGCCATAGGTGTTGAAGTCTGATTGCTGCACATCATGGCTGACCAAATACTGGCCGGCCGGCGTATCTTTTTGGAATGAACCGGCCGGTGAAATATGGTCAGTGGTGACTGAGTCGCCCAAGAGCATTAACGCTTTGGCTTGGGTAATAGGTGCAACGGCTTGCGGCTCCATGGTGAAGTTTTCAAAGAACGGTGGCTTGGCAATATAAGTCGATGTAGGCCAGTCATAGACTAAACCCTTGGCGCTTTCAATATCGGTCCACAGGGCGTTGTCTTTACTGAAATCGCTGTATTTTTCACGGAATACGGCAGGGTTCATGGCTTTGCTGAGCAGTGCTTGAATCTCACTGTTGGTGGGCCACAGATCTTTTAGGTAAACGGGCTGACCGTCTTTACTTGTGCCGAGCGGGTCACTATCAAGATTGATATTGACCGTGCCAGCGAGCGCAAAAGCGACCACTAAGGGCGGTGAGGCTAAGAAGTTAGCACGCAGGTTCGGGTGAATACGCGCTTCAAAGTTACGGTTACCAGAGAGCACCGCCGCTGCGACAATGTCGTGCTCAACAATGGCCTGATTGTACTCAGGTGCTAAGTCACCGGCATTACCAATACAGGTGGTGCAACCAAAAGCGGTGACGCTAAAGCCCAATGCGTCCAAGCTGCTCATCAAGCCAGCTGCTTCGAGGTATTCGGGCACCACACGTGAGCCAGGGGCAAGGGATGTTTTGACGCGAGGGTGCACGCTTAAACCCAGTTCAACCGCTTTTTTCGCTAACAAACCTGCAGCCAGTAGCACACTGGGGTTGGAGGTGTTGGTGCATGAAGTAATCGCAGCAATTAATACGTCTCCGTGGCCAAGATCGATGCTGCCGTCGGTTTTACACTCTTTAGTGGGTGTGTCGAGGCGGTCATCAATCATTTCCACTTCGTGTCTTTCCAGTGGACGGCGTGGCTTGGGCGACTCTTGGTTGACCACGGGAATCAGTGGGCAGCTGGTGCTATAGCGTTTATTCAGCTCTGATGCGTCTTTGTTGAAGCCGCCTTTGGCAATGGTATCGCTAAACAACGAGGTGAAACTGCTGTGCATATCGGGTAGCGCGATGCGGTCTTGTGGACGTTTTGGGCCAGCTAAGGACGGCCGTACGCTGTCTAAGTCCAACTCAATCACTTGGCTGTAGTCGATCTCGCCAGCCAAAGGAATGCCAAACATCTCTTGCGCCCGGAAGTAGGCTTCACAGGCTTCAATATCCAAATCTTGACGGCCCGTGCCGCGCATATACTCAAGGGTGGTTTCATCCACTGGGAAAAAGCCCATGGTCGCGCCGTATTCAGGTGCCATATTGGCCAATGTGGCACGGTCAGGCACGCTCAAGTGTTTAGCGCCTTCACCAAAGAACTCAACAAACTTACCCACCACTTTAGATTTGCGCAGTAATTGTGTGACGGTTAATACTAAGTCGGTAGCGGTCATGCCTTCTTGCAGTTTGCCGCTTAAATGCACGCCCACCACATCGGGGGTCAGGATATATAAAGGTTGGCCGAGCATGGCCGCTTCAGCTTCAATACCGCCCACACCCCAGCCGACCACACCCAAGGCGTTAATCATGGTGGTGTGCGAATCAGTGCCGACTAAGGTGTCGGGGTAGGCCATGCCGTCTTTTTTCTGAATACCTGGGAACAGATATTCTAAGTTGACTTGGTGCACGATACCAAAGCCTGGGGGGACGACTTTAAAGGTATTAAAGGCTTGCATGCCCCATTTTAAAAACTGGTAGCGCTCGCCATTGCGTTTAAATTCCATCTGCATGTTTTTTTCAACGGCATCAGGGGTGTTATAAAAATCCACCATCACCGAGTGGTCGACCACTAAGTCAACGGGCACTAAAGGCTCAATCGCGCTGGCAGGTTTACCCATGTCTTGCGCGACATTACGCATGGCAGCGAGGTCACACAGCAAGGGCACGCCGGTGAAGTCTTGTAAAACGACACGAGCGACAGTGAAAGGGATTTCTTCATTGCGCGGGGCATTGGGCTGCCAGTGCGCTAATTGTTCGATGTGTTCAAGGGTGATGCGCTGGTTGTCAGCGTTACGCACCAGTGATTCTAAAATAATTCGAATGGAAATAGGCAAACGTGAAACTGAATCTAAACCGATATCTTTTAAGGCGGGTAGGGAGCAGTACTTCAGCGTTGTGCCATCACTTAAGGTGAAAGTGTGGTGCAGTTTGCGGGGGTCGAAAGCAGGCTTTTGCATAGCGTTATCCTCTTTTTATACGTGGCGAACTGAGCTACAGCATATGCACAGATCAGCAGCAATGTACAAGAGTGACACTATATAGCGCGAAAGGTTTGCAGGTTTTAGGGCTATAAACAGCACAATGTATAGGATGGCCTGCTGAGCTCGATGCGGTGTTGAGCTAAGCAGGGGTGGATCATGGGGCAATGACAGCCTGTGATGACTGCGGGCTTAGAAGTGCCAGGTGGCTTGGCCGGTTAAACCATGGGCGCTGTTGCGGTATTTGGCGCTGTAGGCGGGTTTAATGAGTGCTGAAGTTGGGGTTGTTGACGCTTGCTGATTCACGCCCGCGGCTGTTTCGCGGATATAAGCATAGGCGACATCTAAAGTTAGGTTATCACTGGCTTGCCAGCCGGCACCTAAACTGAGAATTTTACGGTTACCCACTGGAATACGCACGGTACGATCAGCATTGCTGGTGGGTGATTTATCCAGGGCAAAACCGGTACGCAGCACCCATTGAGGGTTGACTTGGTAGCTGGCGCCCACGGAATAGGCCCATACATCTTTCCAGTTGAGCTCTTCTTTTAAATTAGC
>JAAZJF010000149.1 GCA_012800475.1 Gammaproteobacteria bacterium | reverse complement strand
TGGCGAGTTGAGTTCACCCACTCAGGGTTGGAGACCATAATGTGGCCTGGGCATGGCGGAAAACCAAAAGAAATCAGCGTTTCACTGAATGTGCGCATCACCTCATGCATCTGTGGCCAATCTAAACCTTCACGGTAAATCAAACCATTATCCTGATCGGTTTTCATGATTTGCTCACCACGCCCTTCAGAGCCCATCACAATCAAACACACATGCGGGTGCACTTCTTTAGGGACAATAAGCATAAACAGTTTATTCAAAATGCGACTGTTGAGCGCCGCTAACAATTCCATAACAAAGCGCGTTTTGACTCCCGTGGCAATCAAACCCTTAATCAAGTCGGTCAGACCAAAAGAGGCTTCGCGCAGCTGCGCCACAGTCTGCGCACGCTCAACACGTAAACCAATCACATGGGAGTGGCTGGAAAACTGACTCAATACATCCGTTAACTCAACCACACCCAGCAACTGCTGGTTGCCTTGCATCACCACAACCCGCTCAATTTGTTGCTGGGTCATGATAATCAAAGCATTAAATAAATAATCATCGGGCTGAATGTGCACCAAACGGTAGCTGGCGATACTCGACACCGGTGTGTCCAGTGGCAAATGATTAATAATCACCGCATCCAATAAATCAGTACCGGTGACCATGCCATAGCGTTGGCCTTTTTTAGCCAGCACACTGTCGGCCTTATGCTCGCGCATTAAGCGCGTCGCCGCTTCGATCGTGGTGCCTTCCTCAACAATCAACGGCTCACGCAGTGTCGTATCAGCAATACGCACCAACATAAACTCCGCCATATCCTGATTGGGTGCTTGCTGGGCGATAATGTCACGTTTGGCCGTTAAACTTTGCAAAAAGTAATCGGCAAAGAGCGTGTTGCGGTCAATCAATTCCAGTAAAATCGGCGCAGGAACCACATCACATACAGTGACATCCACCGCGATAAAATCATGAATCGCGTGGCCATTAAACACCGACCAATTACCGAAATAATCCCCATGCTCATAGTGCATAAAGGCATTATGTGGTTGCAACAATGGCGTAGACGGCTGCGCCGCACCCTCACTTTCCGCCACCCGCCCTTGCACAATCACAAACAACCCTTGTGCGGGCTGGCCAGCGGTAATCAAACGCGCGGCGGGCTGGAAGGTATGGCGCTGCACATGTTCAAGTAACACCTCCTGCTCGGCAGGGGTTAAGACACTAAAAGGCAAGGTCTCAAAACTAAAAGTATCCGACATGCGCACCACTCCTACTGCCCAAGCAAATCAAAACAAAAATATATCACCCTGTCACTGCACACTCATGCGGCGCTGTTTATTTAGACGCAGAACACACTGCAGCAAATAGCGGGCTGTCACGCTCTACATTGCGCGGCTGTTCTGACAGCATAGCGCCTTGGTCTGATAACGCCATAATCTGTGCTTGCGTGCAATTTAAAACATAGTTCTGGTGAGTGACTACATCAATATATTTTTTCTCAAAACGGTACTCAATAAACTCAACCAAGGTTAAGCCATCCCTTTCACTGACTTGCAACTGGTTGGTATCCACCACGGTAAACACTGTGGTCATGGGATACACAAAGGTCCAAGGCCGCCAAAACACTTGGCTGGCTTGCGAAGACGTCACAACCACGCCAGCCGGCTGGCGGGTGGACTGATGCTCAAACCAGTTGTATTCAAAGTAAATCTGATACCCCATCATGCCAATCCCAGCGAAAGCCGGAATAATCCATTTGGGGAGTTTTTGTCTGGATATGGATCGCAGTAAAAAAGCGATACCTGCAGCGCCTAAACCTGCACTAAATACTGCTACTAAATGCCAAATCATAAGGATCTCTTCTTGTAAATAAAACGGGCCTCAATAAGAGGCCCGTTATGTTGCATGCCTCAGTTACTGATGTAACTAAGGTGTCAGCCAATCATTAATGATCAACTGCAGCACCCGCACCTTTTGGTGAACGTACACTTTCAACAAGCTCTTGAATGTATTGTGGCGCTGGCGTTGTGACGCTGCATACCGCGTACGCTACGATGAAGTTAATCATTGCACCCACCGCACCAAAGGACAGAGGTGAAATACCAAACATCCAATGCTCAGGTGTGTT
>JAAZJF010000148.1 GCA_012800475.1 Gammaproteobacteria bacterium | reverse complement strand
TACCGCTGTGTGCATTACACAGCGGTATTTAAGAAGATCTTATAGGTCAACAGGGTGCCAAGCACCGCAGAACGCTCAATCGCTTACTGTACAATTCTCGACAGTAATTCTTCAGACCGAACTTGAGCGGCCACTTCTTGCTCAGTCAACACACGCTTGGCTTGCAAGTAACTGGCATTCCAGTAGCGATTACTGAGCTTATCAACACGTACACCGCCACTGCGCTTGCTTGATGAATGAATAAACTCATCATCACCCATATAGATACCCACATGAGTGACACGGCCACGACCACGATCATTAAACAAGATCAAGTCACCGGGCTCTAAATCAGCACGCGCAATCACTGGCGCATCCATACTCAGCAACCCACGCGTGGTGCGCGGTAACTGAATATCCAATTCTTCTTTATAGACGTGACTGACAAAACCACTGCAATCAAAACCGGTTTTACGACTGTTACCACCGTACTGATATGGCGTACCCAGTAAGGTTTTACCGCGATCCAATAAGCTGTCACTCAAGCTGGGCAGCTGATAGTTTGCACCCAACGCATCGCTTTGTAAGTCAGAAGCCGTTTGTTGCGCTTCTTCAAAACGATCAAGCACAGCCACTAGGGCACGTGATTTCAATTCAATCGTGTCGCGTTTAGCGCCTGCACTGTGCTCGGGTCGCGCATCAAACGTTGTGCACGAAGCGAGGGCAAGGCAGCTTAAGCCACAGACAATAATCTTGATAAATTTAGACATACATAGACAGTATTTTCATGATTTAGCGCGCTAATATGCCTTGCATTGAGACAAAGTGCAAACTTAATGACTGTTTTTGTGACTTGCTCAGTGATTCACCGTCAAAGCCAACAGCATTGATAACTGACATAAAGGTCTGCCACTTTGCTGATGCCAGACATTAAAAGCATCTTGCACCGCCGCTAAGTCACGCTGACTCGTCGGGTTTTTCGTAACAATATCCTGCGCAACTAACGCAGCGACCACGTCATTGCTCAAGACAAAAGTGTCTTTGCCGGCCATGCGCAAAAAGCGTGGCGCCGACAAACCTCCCAGCTGATAGCCTTGCTTGGCTAAATAACGCCACAAGCCAACAATGTCATCTACCGGCCACTGCGCTATAAAAGCACCAAAGCTGCCATGCTCTTGGCGAACATCGAGTAGCATTTGTGCATTACGCGGCACGCTTTTAAGCTTGCCTAAGTGGCGAATAATGCGTGTATCTTGCATCAAGCGCTCAATGTGCTCAGCACTCATCAAGACCACTTTGTCAGGATCAAACTGCCAAAACACCTCTTCAAAATTCGGCCACTTGGCATCGACAACACTGTGACGCAAGCCTGCGCGAAACACACGCAACGCCATTAAAGACAGATAACGATCGTCACTGACAGCCATCAACTGAGCTGCAGTAGCAGGATGAGGCAGGCGCGCTTCTAAAGCGGCTAATGAACCAAAACGATTAATACCGTACTCAAGCATCCATTGAAAATCTTGCATACCGCTCGCATCCTTTATGCCAATATCTGTGAAATTCAAACACGCTCAACCCATGGCGTCCAATTATTCTTCGCGAACAGGCTGTGTTGTCAAACGCTGCGCCATTTCATCGAGCATTTTTTGCTCTTGTTTATCTGCGGTTTTTTGCGCTTCATCGCGGTAACGCTGCACCAATTTACGCAAACCCTCCACACGCGCATAGGCTTGTTGCCATACGGTACGGGCTTGATTGAGATTATGCTCATGCCAAGCCAAGCTTTTACGCTGCTGATCAACCGCCACTTCCAACTGAGACAAGAAGCGCTGATAGTTCATTAACCATTGACCGCTGACACCCACTTGGCCTTTATCGATCCACTGTTGCTGATAATCATCACGGTACTGTTCTAAGTTTTCCAGCTGCTGCTGAGCTTGGTTCAAAGCGTGCTGATAGCTGCTTAAATGCCCTGCAGCTTCACGTTCTTCAGTTTTTGCCATATCAACCACAGGCAATAAACGCTGGACACGACGGTTCATTCAGCAAGCGTCCTCATGAGCTGGGATGAATCACAGACAAGAGATGGGCAGTGCTTTTTTCAAGGGTTTCAGTTTCACGCAATCCTTGGCGTAAAAAAGCGGACATATGCGGGTAGCGCTCAATGGCTAAGTCCGTATCTTTATCGCCACCTGCCACATAAGCACCCACGCTGATTAAGTCACGGCTCTGCTGGTAGCGCGTCCATAGCTGTTTAAAGCGTTGGGCCGCCTTGAGGTGCTCCTCAGAGACCACTTGCGGCATCACCCGACTCACAGACTGGCTAATATCAATCGCTGGGTAGTGGCCTTCCTGAGCCAAGTCGCGCGACAGCACAAAGTGACCATCAAGCACCCCACGCGCGGCATCCGCAATCGGGTCTTGCTGATCATCGCCTTCGGATAACACTGTATAAAAAGCAGTAATAGATCCGCCGCCCTTATCGGCATTACCCGCGCGCTCTACGAGTTTCGGTAACTTGGCAAACACTGAGGGTGGATAGCCTTTAGTGGCCGGCGGCTCACCGATCGCCAAGGCAATTTCACGCTGCGCTTGGGCATAGCGAGTTAAGGAGTCCATCAGTAATAAAACGTTAAAGTTTTTATCACGAAAATACTCAGCAATACGCGTGCAATACATCGCCGCGCGCAAACGCATTAATGGTGCATCATCAGCGGGTGATGCCACCACAATGGCGCGTTTTAAATCTTCTTCGCCCAGAATATCCTCAATAAACTCTTTCACCTCGCGCCCACGCTCACCAATCAAACCCACAATCACAATATCGGCCTTGGTAAAACGCGTCATCATCCCCAGCAGCACACTCTTACCCACACCGGTACCGGCAAACAAACCAATACGTTGCCCGCGCCCCACGGTTAAAATACCGTTAATACTGCGAATCCCCACATCCAAGGCTTCACTGATCGGCGTGCGCTGCAATGGGTTAATGGCAGGGCCTTCCATTTGCACCCACTCTTCAGGCTCAATACGCCCTTTATCATCGAGTGGACGCCCAGCCCCATCCAAAACGCGACCCAGCATCGACATGCCCATAGGCATGCGATCGGTTCCAGCAATGGGCACTACGCGTGCGCCAGGTGCGATGCCATTGAGATTCCCAATGGGCATTAAAAATACCTTTTCGCCTGAAAAACCCATGACTTCGGCTTCAACTTCAACGGCCTGATAGCCGTCATTGTTGATCACCAAGCAACGGCTCCCTACGGGTACTTGCACACCTTGGGCTTCTAAGGTCAAGCCGACCATACGGATCAGCCGCCCTTCAATCAGCGGCTGCTTGGATAATTGTGCAGCTTGCTTATAACTCGATAAACGCTTGGCAAAGCTGGTGCGCTGCAGTTGCATACCCTGTCCTTATCAATTGATTGGCGCGGCCGGATCATCCACTGTTGCAGTGGACGGCTCATCATCGGCGCTCGACGCTGGTGCAGCAGGTTGGGCAGAGGGCGCTGCAGAATCCGCTGGCATCACTGCATCATCTACACCTAAATCCACATCTGCATCCACTGGCGCTTGGCTGGGTTGTTGTGTCACAGGCTCTTGTGCGCTGTCGTCTATGGTTATTTCATCTGCATCCTCGACAACAGTCTCATCTGCCGCTTCTACAGCACTGGCTTGCGGTGCTGGAGTCGCTTCGATCGGGGCATGCAAATCAATATCTAAATCGGGAGCCAAAGGCTGGCTTTGCAATTCACGCTGCTGGTCTAAAACTTGTGCGGCAATATGCTCGATGCGTGTTTCGATGCTGGCATTGATCTGGGTGTTCACTGAATCAAAACGACACCCACCGGGCAATAAATCATCGTCTTCAATGATTCTCCACTGCTCCTCATGGCGTTCACGTAAGGCTTTAATCTGCTCAAAATCTTGCGGATTAACATACACACGCACCGACTCACTGCCCATGGGCAAAAGCTTGAGCGCCTCACGCACCACCTGTTTAATTTGACTTGAGTCTGTTTTAAGCTCGCGCTGAATCACCTGGCGACTGATATGCATAATCATGTCCAGCATACTGTCTTCCAGTTGTTGATCCTGACTGGCAATAGGCTCAAAAAACTCGCGCATAATATGCTCAAGCGTCTGCACTTTATCGGCTAAAACAGCTTGTGCTTCATTGGCAGCTTTGAGCTGGCCGGCATGAAAGCCATCTTTTTCACCGGTGCTAAAGCCTTCGTTCCATGCATCTTGACGCACGGCTTCCACATCTTCGAGTGTCAAAGGTTTGACGTCTTCAACCACGATTTCTTCAACACGCACTTCAGGCTCGACGGCTGCAGCTTCTATATCGGGTTCAGCAGTCACCTCGTTGTCTTGAGTCTCAGTCGATTCGTCAACAGGCGCATCAAAGCTCGGCAAGTCCCATACACTAAAGACGCTGCCTTGCTCTGCTGAAATCAACTCACTGCTGGGCTTTTTGTCGCTCATATTTACACCATCTCTTCGCCGCCTTTACCGCCCAAAACAATTTCACCGGCGTCAGCCATACGTCGAGCAATAGTCAGGATTTCTTTCTGTGCCGTCTCAACTTCACTGATGCGCACAGGACCTTTAGCTTCTAAGTCATCACGCAATAGCTCAGAGGCGCGCTTAGACATATTCTTAAATATTTTTTCTTTAATGTTGTCATCCGCACCCTTAAGCGCCAGCACCAGCACATCTGAGGAGACCTCACGCAACAGCGCTTGAATACCGCGATCATCCACATCAGCCAAGTTATCGAAAACAAACATCAGGTCTTCAATTTTACCAGACAGGTCTTGGTCTAAATCACGGATGGCATCCAGCAATGGACCTTCCAGAGAGCTGTCAAGAAAGTTCATGATATCTGCAGCGCGCTTAACGCCGCCCATGGTGGTACGCGTGGTATTGGAGTTGCCGGAGAACTGCTTCTCTAAAATCGTATTGAGTTCTTTAAGCGCGGCGGGCTGAATGGTATTGAGTGCCGAAACCCGCAGTACAATATCCAAACGCACCTTGTGGTCAAAATGCGAAAGCACTTCACCGGCTTGATCAGGGTCGAGATAGGCCACAACAATGGCTTGAATTTGCGGGTGTTCATAGCGAATCACATCCGCTACAGCGCGCGCTTCCATCCATTTTAAACTGTCTAAACCGCTGGTATTACCGCCAAGCAAAATACGGTCAATCAACCCGCCCGCTTTATCTTCACCTAACGCCTGAGTGAGCATATTGCGAATATAACCATCTGAGCCAATGCCCAACCCCGTTTGATCACTGACAATCTCAACAAACTCAGTCATAACCTGTTCAACTTGATCGCGCTGCACATTACGCATTTGCGCCATGGCTGAACCCACGCGCTGAACCTCCTTAGGCCCCATATGCTGCAACACCTGCGCAGCATCAGACTCACCTAAGGACAGCAGTAGAATCGCAGCTTTATCAACTTTACTGAGTTTATTGGTCATACAGCATCACTCGCCATTGTTAATCCACTCTTTAACCACTTGTGCCACCCGGCCTGGATCTTCTGCAACCAAGCTTTTAATCGCATTGAGCTGAGCATCGTAGCCTTCACTGGGGCTGGGTAATAAAATATTCTTAGGCCCACTGAGGCTGACCTGATCATCCTCTAAACCGGCATCCAAACCATCCATATCGTCCAGACCCGCATCACCTAAGGAGTCTTGAGTGGCCAATTCTTTAGATTTATCAGCACCCGTCATATTGCGTAATAAGGGGCGCAGTACGCCAAACACCAGTACCACAATAAACAACACGCCCAGCACTTGCTTGACAATATCCCAAAACCAAGGCTCGGTATAAAAAGGTATGTCCGCTATTTCAGGCGCCTCAATGGCGGCGAACGGCGCATTAATGACACTGACGCTATCGCCGCGACTGGCATTAAAGCCCACGGCGTCCTGCACTAGACGCGTAAAGCGCGCAATATCTTCCTCGCTCCAAGGCACACGCACCATCTCTCCGGTTTGCGGGTTCACCACGGAACGGTCATCCACCACCACCGCGACCGACAAACGCTGCAAGCGACCTTGTTCCTGCTTGGTGTAGCTGATGGAGCGATCCAGTTCAAAATTACGTGTGGATTGCTCGCGCTTATCATTAGGGTAAGGCGCCAGCATGGGCTGTCCGGTACGGGCATCAATAATTTGCTCGCCATTGGCATCCAATAAAGGCTGCCCTGCAGCGACCGGACCTTGCGCCGCTTGGCCAGCACCGGCCACTTCAGGCGCAGTAGCAGGCCCGGGTGGCTGATTGCTTAAAGCACCGGGCACACCTTGAGGACCACTGCTGACTTGGCGTTGCTCTGAAACCGACTGCTCACTGCGCAGCGCTGGCTGATCCGGATTAAAGGTTTCTGAGGTGGACTCAATGGCACTAAAATCAACATCAGCCGACACTTCAGCCTTGTAATGATCGCTGCCTAAAATGGGCTGTAAAATATTGTGCACGCGCTGCGTAAACAAGCTTTCTAAGCGTCGCGAGTGATCAAACTGCTTACCTGCGCGCGTCATCTCTGACAGCTCTTGCTGATCGGATAACAAGTTACCTTTTTGATCCACAACCGTCACTTGCGCTTTATTCAACTCAGGCACGCTGGTGGCGACCAAGTTAATAATGGCCATCACTTGACTGGGTTCTAGTGCGCGGCCTGGATACAGCTCAACCAGCACCGAGGCACTGGGCTTGCGCTCGTCGCGGACAAACACTGAGCTTTTGGGAATCGCTAAGTGCACACGCGCTGCTTTAACATTATTCAAGCTGGATACGGTGCGACCTAACTCACCTTCTAAACCACGGCGGTAACGCGTGGTTTCCATAAACTGGCTGGTGCCTAAACCTTGGTCTTTATCAAGAATCTCAAAACCAATACTGTTATCTGTAGGTGTCACACCTGCGGCAGCTAATTTTAAACGCGCATTGGATAAGTCAGAAGCCTTAACTAATAAAGCACCAGAATTAGGCTCAACTCGATAATTGATACCCGCACTGCCTAGGGTTTCAAGCACTTGGCTGGCATCTAAACCGGCAAGGCTGCCATACAACGGACGATAATCAGG
>JAAZJF010000394.1 GCA_012800475.1 Gammaproteobacteria bacterium | reverse complement strand
TGCTAGGGTGCGTATCTTACAGCGTTTCGCCACCCTGTCAAGCTGATTTTTAAGTTATTTCCTTTAAAATCAAACTCTTACGTTAGACTGTGAAACCTTGTTTGCCTAACGAGGTGCGCATTCTACACGCTTTAAGAATGCTGTAAAGGCCTATTCTTAAAATAATTGAATTTTCTACGCAATGCTCAATACTGCGAGCCACAACGCACCGATTTGCTTTCAACAAGGCGCTGACCATCACTACTATATAGCCATACTCTCACGGTCCATCCTTTAGCTAATGCTCGCACACTGTAACGCTGTCCAGCTGTAAAGCCTGAGTAGTCGACATTGACTAAGCAACGACGTTCATTACCGCCAGCACGATTACCACCTCGATCATAGGTTAAACGCATGTCTAGCTGGTGAGCTCCGGGAGCAATTTGAAAAAAGCGAGCATCATTTACTTTAGCTCCATCCATACGCTGCGCTGATAAGCGATGCCCTGCACCCGAATGCACATCAATCCAGGCCATACTTGGATCGTGCTCGGGTAGTGGTGCAGCACAAGCACTGCATGCTATTAATAGCGCTGTGCTACTTACAGCTTTCCAAAACATAACCACCCTCACCTATTCTCTATTGATCTATTAGCCAAAAAACCAGTAACACACACTGATCGCTGCAACAACACCCGCAAACTCAGCTAATAAAGCACACCCCACAGCATGACGCGCACGCTGAATGCCTACTGCACCAAAATACACCGCTAATACATAGAAGGTCGTTTCTGTACTCCCTTGAATCGTCGCTGCAACCAATGCTGGGAAACTATCGACACCTTGGCTTTGCATCGTTTCAATCAGCATAGCTCGCGCAGCACTTCCGGAGAACGGCTTAACCATCGCGGTAGGTAGTGCATCAACAAAGCGTGAATCCCACTGTAACCAATCAACTAACCAACGAATACCATCCAACCCAAACTCGAGTGCACCGGAGGCGCGCAACACCCCAACGGCGCACAACATAGCAACTAAGTAAGGCAGCAAGTCTTTAGCAACTTGAAATCCTTCCTTGGCACCCTCAACAAAGGTTTCATATACAGGCACTTTACGCACCATGCCTAAAATCAGAAAACTCATGATGATGCCAAACAGCGTCATATTACCGAGCAAAGACGAAAGGCTGGCCAGTGCTGTAGCGCTTAAAGTAGCCAGTAGCGCCATAAAGCCACCCAATAACAAAGCACTCGGCACCATATAAGCTAAAACGACAGGGTGAAAAATACGCAAGCGTTGCATAAAGGCCACGGATAACAGCCCGACTAAACTGGAAGCACTGGTGGCAATCAAGATCGGTAAAAACACTAAGGTCGGATCAGCTGCACCTTGCTGCGCGCGGTACATGAAAATAGTGACAGGTAACAAAGTCAGCGATGAAGCATTCAGCACTAAGAATAAAATCTGTGCATTACTCGCTGTGGTTGCAGAAGGGTTAATGTCTTGTAAAGCGCGCATCGCTTTCAAACCTATAGGCGTCGCCGCATTATCTAAGCCTAGGCCATTTGCAGCGAAGTTTAAGGTGATCAGCCCTAATGCAGGGTGCCCACGGGGGACTTCTGGCATCAGCTTGGCAAATAACGGACCGAGCAGTTTAGCCAACAGATCAACTAAACCCGCTTTTTCAGCTATCTTAAGAAAGCCAAGCCACAGTGTAAGAGTGCCAAACAGCAGCAGCATCACATCAACCGACAGCTTGGCCATATTAAACAGGCTTTCTACCATCGCTGCCCACACACCCGGATCACCACCGAACCAGCGCACCACCCCTGCAACACTCGCAACGATAAAAAAACTCAGCCATAAGCCATTTAACATGCCAAGACTCCTAAGGTTAACGACTCATTTGTGTGGTTAAGGCTAAAAGCATCGCAGCCGTCTGTGCATCGGGTTCGCCATCATAGAGTTCTGGACGGTATTTCATTTGAAAGGCAGCTAAAACATTGCGGGTCGCCTCATCTAAGTCGCCATGCTCAGGTACGGCGTAACCTACTTGAGCCAACTGTTGCTGAAACCAACTGATAGATGGGGTTTGCTCAGTAAACACAGCTAAGTGAGTTGCAACAGCCTGTGGCTCTGGCCAGCGAATCAATCCTTCTTCAGCTAAGCGCTGCCATGGAAATGCTGGACCTGGATCAACTTTACGTTGGGGTGCTATATCGCTATGCCCGACAATATGATCAGCAGTCAAACCATGGCGCTGCATAATATCCTTAAGTAGCAACACCAATGCATCCACTTGCTCTGGACTCCAAGCCTGCCAAACTCGCCCTTGCGCAGTGTCGGTATAACCTTGATTCACCATCTCAATTCCAATTGAGCTTGAATTTAACCAAGTACGTCCATTCCACTGACTGTGACCTGCGTGCCAAGCTCGGCGGTTTTCATCGACTAACCGATAAATAGTCGCTGGCTGCTCAGCTATCAGATAATGACTGCTGACTTCTTTCTCTGTTAACAAGTACAACGAGCGGGGCAAATCGCTAGAGGTGTAATGCAACACAATAAACTGCACGCGGCTGTCCTGCCCCACAGACTGATAACTGTCATCAAATTTCAGACCTGAACAACCGGATAAAAATAAAACAGCGCATAACAATGCTCGAAAATTCATACTTAACCCATTTTCATAATGTAAAATCTTCTCCTGTGCTCAGCAACTCAGAACACAAGACTTTATCTAGCGACGCACAATACCTTGTTGGACCACCTGTTTCAGTAGCAGCCACACACTTTCTAAGCATCCGCCTCAGCTTAAATGAGCAAACACAGTATTGCGCAACTATTTCAAAAAGTGCGAGTCTGACAGCTACTGAACTCATAAAGGACTTCGCCATGCGCTACGACACTGATAGCCATACACCAGTGATAGGTTATCTATTGTGGATTTTTGGTTTTTTAGGTTCGCACCGATTTTATTATGGTAAACCCATTACTGGAACAATTTGGTTTTTCACTTTAGGCTTTTTCTTTATTGGCTGGATTATTGATTTATTTTTAATACCCAGCATGGATAGAGAAGCGAACATACGCTTTCGAAACGGTCGTGTGGATTATAATGTTGCATGGGTTTTGTTGACCTTTCTAGGCGTTTTCGGCGTACATAGAATGTATCAAGGTAAATGGATCAGCGGTATTTTGTATTTATGCACCGGCGGCTTGTTAATGATCGGCGTACTCTATGATTACTGGACAATCAATCAGCAAATATCGGCGCAAAATAGTATTTTCAAATAGCCTAAAAATAGCGCACCGCACATAAAAAAGCTGCTTATAGCACCAGTCTATAAACAGCTTTTGTTCACACTCGTTGGCTTAACGTTTTTTCGGACGCGCCCAACCTTCTAAATTACGTTGACGCCCACGACCTACCGCTAAAGCATGCGCAGGTACATCTGTTGTAATCGTTGATCCTGCACCTGTTGTTGAGCCATCACCTAAGTGCAAGGGTGCAACTAGAGAGCTATTAGAACCAATAAATACATCTTCACCCATGATGGTCTTAGACTTATTCACACCATCATAATTGCAGGTAATGGTGCCCGCACCTATATTACTCCGCGCGCCAACTTCAGTATCACCTAAGTAAGTCAAATGACCTGCTTTTGCGGCTTCACCTAAACGCGTATTTTTCAGCTCAACAAAGTTGCCGACATGCGCGCGAGCTGCCAATACAGTACCGGGACGTAAACGGGCAAATGGGCCACAGTCCGCCCCCTCTCCTACATCGGCACCCTCTAAATGGCTATTAGCTTTGATCACTGCTCCAGCGCGTAAGATCGAGTTTTTAATAACGCAATTAGGGCCAATAGAGACATTATCAGCAATCTCAACCTGTCCTTCTAAAATCACATTAATATCAATCACGACATCACGGCCCACACTGACCTCTCCACGCAAGTCAAAACGCGCAGGGTCTAATAAAGTAACGCCTTGTGCCATTAAGCGGCGCGCGGCACGTTGCTGGTAGTGACGCTCCAGTTCAGACAACTGCAAGCGATCATTAGCGCCTTGCACTTCCATTGCATCAACTGCCGTTTCAGTGTTGACTGATAAACCATCAGCAACGGCCATAGCGATAATATCTGTTAAATAATATTCACCTTGTGCATTGCTGTTGGAAAGACGGCTGAGCCAATCAGTGAGCGCGACGCGCGGTGCAGCTAAAATACCGGTATTGCCTTCACAGATTTTAAGTTGCTCAGGGCTTGCATCCTTATGCTCAACAATGGCCTGCACAACACCATCAACATTGCGCACAATGCGACCATACCCAGCGGGGTTATCAAGGTTCACTGTGAGTAGTGCCATGCTCTGATCTGAAAGCTGCTTCATTAGACTTTCTAAAGTGACAGCTTCAATCAAAGGTACATCACCGTATAAAACCAGAGTGTTATCCGCTTTTAAATGGGTCACAGCCTGAGCTACAGCGTGACCTGTACCCAGTTGTTCATGCTGTACCACAAAATTTACATCGTCAGCAGCGAGCATCTCACGGACCAATTGCGCACCATGCCCTATCACCACCTGGATACTATCTGGCTTTAACAAACGCGCGGTTTGTACAACATGACCCAGCATCGATAATCCGGCAATGGGGTGCAAAACTTTAGGTAAAGCCGAGCGCATACGTGTGCCTTGGCCTGCAGCGAGAATCACGATATCCAACGACATGCTAATAAGTCCTTATAAAATAATTAGATATTTAATGCCAAAAAATAAGCAATAAAAAAGGGTAGCTACAGGCTACCCTTTTTTATTATTACTAAGAAGCAAGATTCATCTATCAGCGCGTTTTTTTACGCAACTCATGAATCGTACGCAACTGTGCTGCTGCTTCGGCTAAGCGAACTGCCGCTGCTGCATAATCAAAATCAGCGGACTGATTAACTAATGCTTGTTCAGCAGCTTTTTTAGCTTTAAGTGCTTCAGCTTCATCAAGATCCGCAGCACGAATTGCCGTATCTGCTAAAACCTTCACCGTATACGGTTGTACTTCGATAAAACCACCCGAGATGTAATACACCTCTTCGCCACCACCTTGCTTAATCACGCGGACTGGGCCCGGCTTGATTGTCGAGATAAGTGGGGTGTGACCAGGCAAAATACCCAAATCACCCATGTGACCATGAGCAACGACCATTTCAACCCGACCGGAGAACAACTCTTCTTCTGCACTAACAATGTCACACTGGACTGTTCTGCTGGCCATATAAATCGCCTCAGTTTTAGGCTAAGCGGATGCCAATGCACCCGCTGCCATATTGCTCGCCATTACGGCTCACACATTACTTTTTGTTCGCTTTCTCAATAGCTTCTTCGATAGTACCTACCATGTAGAACGCTTGTTCTGGTAGATCATCGTAGTCACCATTCAAGATACCCTGGAAACCACGAATGGTATCTTTGAGCGATACGTATTTACCTGGCGCACCTGTAAAGACCTCGGCCACGAAGAACGGCTGAGACAGGAAGCGTTGGATTTTACGTGCGCGGGTTACTAACTGCTTATCTTCTTCAGACAGCTCGTCCATACCCAGGATCGCAATGATATCTTTTAGCTCAGTGTAACGCTGCAATACGTACTGAACACCACGAGCACAATCATAGTGCTCTTGACCAATCACAGTAACATCAAGCTGACGTGAAGTTGAGTCCAGTGGGTCAATCGCAGGGTAGATACCCAAAGATGCAATGTCACGTGACAGAACAACAGTAGCATCCAAGTGCGCAAACGTAGTGGCTGGAGATGGGTCAGTTAAGTCATCCGCAGGTACGTAAACGGCTTGAATTGAAGTAATGGAACCTGCTTTAGTCGAGGTAATACGCTCTTGCAGAACACCCATTTCTTCAGCCAAAGTTGGCTGGTAACCTACCGCTGAAGGCATACGGCCTAACAGTGCAGATACTTCAGTACCGGCCAAGGTGTAACGATAAATGTTGTCAATAAACAACAGTACGTCACGACCTTCGTCACGGAACTTTTCAGCCATGGTCAAACCCGTCAAAGCAACACGTAAACGGTTACCTGGTGGCTCGTTCATTTGACCGTAAACCAATGCTACTTTATCGAGTACGTTGGAGTCTTTCATCTCGTGATAGAAGTCGTTACCTTCACGAGTACGCTCACCAACACCAGCGAATACAGAGTAACCGCTGTGCTCAATAGCAATGTTACGGATCAGTTCCATCATGTTGACGGTTTTACCAACACCGGCACCACCGAACAGACCAACTTTACCACCGCGAGAGAATGGGCAAACAAGGTCAATAACCTTAATACCTGTTTCTAGAATTTCGTTACCGCCCGCTTGTTCTGCATAAGAAGGTGCTGGACGGTGAATGCCCCAACGCTCTTCTTCGCCAATTGGACCGGCTTCGTCAATTGGGTTACCCAGTACGTCCATAATACGGCCAAGGGTTTTAACGCCCACTGGTACAGTAATTGGACCGCCTGAGTTGACCACTTCTAGACCACGTTTTAGACCTTCGGTCGAACCCATGGCAATAGTACGTACTACACCGTCGCCCAACTGCTGTTGAACTTCTAGTGTAGTTGCAACGCCCTGTACTAACAGTGCGTCATAAATGTTCGGGACCTGTTCGCGTGGGAATTCCACGTCGATGACGGCGCCGATAATTTGAACGATACGTCCGCTACTCATATCTGGTTCCTCTGAATATTTGAACCGTTCTTAAACC
>JAAZJF010000147.1 GCA_012800475.1 Gammaproteobacteria bacterium | reverse complement strand
CGCAACCATTGACACATTAAAGGCGTATATCGAAAGTCAAACAGCGATTGAGTAAAGCGCTTTGCGCCCCGCCTTATATCCCCGCCCTTTCGGGCGAGGGTTTACGGCGGTTTTGCTAAATTGGCGTTTCACCTGTGCCAATGCTTGACGCAAACCTTGGATATCCAGCGGATGCTGAGCATAACAATACTGCTCATAGCGCTCGACAAAATGATTCACGGCCTGTTGCTGTTCCGGTGATAAATCCGTCTGAATACGCTGCGCAAAACTGCGCAAGCCTTCACCCGTTGCGCGCTGCAAGCCACACCGCAACATGATGCGCTGAAACTGTTTCATAATGATTTGCAGTGGTTGCGCTCGATGCTGCCAAGGTTTAAATATCCACAACACCAACACAGCCACCATAAGCATCACGCTCAATACCAGCCCTACAGCTAATACTTGCCAATCAAGCGTGCCAAACCATTGTTTAAACCACGCCTGCTGACGCTCTCGTTGGTACCCTAAAATATTGGCCTGCCAGCTGTAATTAAGACGCTCCCAACTCATACGCATCTGATTCACCCAAGCGATATGCTGATAACGCAAGGGCGACAAAAGATCCCCCTGAAATACATCTGCCTCATCGGCGAGCGCCTCTTGCAAACCATACTCGATACGCTCAGGCGCGACCTCAAAGGTTGGATCCACAGTGAGCCAGCCTTGCTCAGGCTGCCAATACTCAACCCAAGCATGGGCATCAAATTGACGCACTTGCACAAACTGTCCCGCCGCATTGGTTTCGCCACCTTGATAACCGGCCACCATGCGCGCAGGAATACCTGCCGCACGCAATGCAAACACCATCGCTCCCGCATAGTGCGCACAAAAACCACGGCGACTGCTAAACAAAAACTCATCCACACTGTCATCCCCCAGCAAGGGTGGTTTAAGAGTGTAGTAATAGGGTTCTTGATTAAAATGGCGCAGCATAGCTTGCACTAAATCAGCATCTACAGGGTACCGCGCACGCAATGCCACAGCCCAATCACGGGTTTGCGTATTGCCCAAAGACGGTAACTGTAAAAACTCACGCTGCTGCGCTTGCGCTAAATGAGGCTGACGTAGCGCCTGCGGCCAAGAACGCACTTGATATTGATAGGCTTGAGAGACCGGTGTTTGCCGCTGCAGACGAAAATCACTCATCAAGCGCGTATCGGCTTGCAGACTGCTTGCCGTATCCAAACTGAACAACCACGGCTGCGCACTGGGCTGCATAATAATACTGTAATTGAGCGCTTCGCCCTGCTCTTGCCACTGCGGCATACGGCCTTCCACCCGCTGACTGGCCGACCATGTGCGTCCATCAAAATGCGGCAAGGTCAGCGCACGCCAATATAACGTAGCCTGCGGCGGAATATCACCTTCAAAACGCGCCCGAAAAGCTAAAGCAGACGATTGACCCAGCTCAGCAATATCACCTGGCGACATACTGCTGGCTAACCCCGTGATACCTTTATCCGAGCGCTGCGGCAAACTCCAGAGCGGCTCTAAACGTGGAAAGATCACAAACAGCAGCGCCATTAAAGGCACAGCTTGCAACAGCAAACTGCCAACCCGCTTTAAAAGCGCCAAGGGTTGCCCACCGCTTTGGCTAGGCTGCAACCCCAACATCGCTGCCAATAAGGCCACTACCGCCATCAAACTGTAGAGTGCTGCCAGCAAGCTGTCATTAAACAGATAACTGGTGACTACGGTAAAGAGGCCTAAAAAAATCAAAACCAAGGCATCACGACGCGTGCGTGCTTCAAGTAACTTCAGAATAAATGCGCTAATCAGTAACGCCACTGCCGCATCTAAGCCCAGCAACGTACCACGACTGAAATACACACCTGCGGCGCTCAGCACAAGTAACCCCGCTTTAACCAAGCCTCTGGGGAACGCTGCGCGCATGCGAAACACCTGAATCCGCCACACCGCGCAGCTCAACCATAAACCCACCAACCACAGGGGCACATGCAATAAATGTGGCGCGATCACGAGCGCCTGAGCAATCAGCAGCCACAGCAAGCTGACCCGCGGGATGATTTCAAGCGTCGGTTTGGTTTGGCTCATACTGGCGCTCCATATAAGGCTAAAGCGCGCAAGCAGCGTTGGCGATGTTCAGCGCCTGCTGCCGGCCCGAGCGGCGACTGATTGGGCAAACTTAAGGT
>JAAZJF010000146.1 GCA_012800475.1 Gammaproteobacteria bacterium | reverse complement strand
TATTATCAAGCCGCAGGCTGTTATTGAAACATTGTGTGATGTGACTAAAGGTGATGCGTTCGTTACTTCGGACGTTGGTCAGCACCAAATGTTTGCTGCCCAATACTATCGCTTTAATAAGCCAAACCGTTGGATTAACTCCGGTGGTTTGGGCACCATGGGTTTTGGTTTTCCAGCAGCAATGGGTGTTAAACTGAACTTCCCTGATGATGACGTAGCATGCGTTACCGGTGAAGGCAGTATTCAGATGAATATTCAAGAGCTGTCCACCTGCTTGCAATATGACTTGCCAGTTAAGATTATTAACTTGAATAACGGTGCCTTAGGCATGGTTCGTCAGTGGCAAGATATGGTTTATAACAGCCGTTACTCGCATTCTTATATGGAGTCGCTGCCTGACTTTATTAAGCTAGTTGAGGCTTATGGTCATGTTGGTATGCGCATTACTGACTTAAAAGATTTGAAGCCGAAAATGGAAGAAGCCTTTGCGATGAAAAATCGTTTGGTTTTCCTCGATATCCAAGTTGACACAAGTGAGCACGTTTACCCAATGCAAATACGCGATGGTGCAATGCGTGATATGTGGCTCAGCAAAACGGAGCGGACATAATCATGAGACATATCATTTCTTTACTTTTAGAAAATGAGCCAGGTGCTTTGTCTCGTGTTATAGGCCTGTTCTCTCAGCGTAACTACAATATTGAAAGCCTGACAGTTGCGCCGACAGAAGATCCAACTCTGTCGCGACTTACTTTAACTACAGCAGGTAAAGAAGAAGTGATTGAGCAAATCACTAAAAACCTTAACAAGCTGATTGAAGTTGTGAAGCTGGTTGATTTATCAGAGAGCGCGCATATTGAGCGTGAACTGATGCTGATTAAAATTAAAGCCAGTGGCGCTCAGCGTGCCGAGATTAAGCGTACCGCTGATATTTTCAGAGGTCAGATTGTTGACGTGTCACCGAGCTTGTATACCGTACAGTTGGCCGGCACAACCGATAAACTCGATAGCTTTATTCAGGCGATTGGTCCTGCATCTATTTTAGAAGTGGTGCGCAGTGGTGTAACCGGTATTGCGCGCGGCGATAAAATCTTAAGCCTTTGAATTAACCATGAAGAGCAGAGGCTCTTCAATATTAGGAGCGAATTATGAAAGTTTACTACGATAAAGATTGTGATCTGTCTATCATCAAGGGCAAGAAAGTAGCCGTTATTGGTTATGGTTCACAGGGTCATGCGCACGCGTGCAACCTGCAAGATTCAGGTGTTGATGTAACTGTCGGTCTGCGTGCTGGCTCTTCTTCAATTGCAAAGGCTGAAGCGCATGGTTTGAAAGTTGCTGATGTAGCGACTGCTGTTAAAGCGGCTGACGTTGTTATGGTTCTGACTCCTGACGAATTCCAAGGTCAGTTATACAAAGAAGAATTAGAGCCAAACCTCAAGCAAGGTGCTACTTTGGCTTTTGCTCATGGTTTCTCAGTGCACTACAACCAAGTGACGCCGCGTGCTGACCTCGACGTTATTATGATTGCACCAAAAGCACCAGGCCACACTGTACGTTCTGAGTTTGTTAAGGGCGGTGGTATTCCTGATTTGATCGCTATTTACCAAGATGCTTCAGGTAACGCGAAAAACGTTGCGCTGTCATACGCGAGCGGTGTGGGTGGTGGTCGTACTGGTATTATCGAAACGACTTTTAAAGACGAAACAGAAACTGACTTGTTCGGTGAGCAAGCTGTTCTGTGTGGTGGTACTGTTGAACTGGTTAAAGCAGGTTTTGAAATTCTGGTTGAAGCCGGCTATGCACCAGAAATGGCTTACTTTGAGTGCTTGCATGAATTGAAGTTGATCGTAGACTTGATGTTTGAGGGCGGTATCGCAAACATGAACTACTCAATTTCGAATAACGCAGAGTACGGTGAGTATGTCACTGGTCCAGAAGTGATTAACGATGAGTCGCGCGCAGCAATGCGTAACGCTCTGAAGCGTATTCAGAATGGTGAGTATGCGAAAATGTTTATCACTGAAGGTGCAACAAACTATCCTTCAATGACTGCATACCGTCGCAACAACGCTGCACACGGTATTGAAGTTGTAGGTGAGAAACTGCGCTCAATGATGCCATGGATCTCAGCGAACAAAATTGTTGATAAATCAAAGAACTGATTTTTTCTTACAATTGAAAAACGCGGCCTAGGCCGCGTTTTTCGTTTCTAGTGCTTAAATAGTATAAAATGGCACCCTTGTTAAATAGATTGGCTCATTACTTAGAGAAGCTTAAGGAAGACTATGAATCAGCGTCCTGAAGAACATGATGATGCATCATCAATTGAGAGTTTATTGCCAATAGATGAGCATATTGAAGAGGGTCATGATAACGAAGGTCGAAAAGTGCGGCATCGTGGTGTGTATTTGCTGCCCAACCTGTTTACTACGGCCAACCTGTTTGCTGGGTTTTACGCAATCATGTGTGCTATCAACGGTAACTTTACTGTAGCAGCAGCGACAATATTTGTTGCTATGGTGCTGGATGGTTTAGATGGGCGTGTTGCTCGTATGACCAATACGCAGAGTGCCTTTGGTGCTGAATACGACTCCTTGTCTGATATGGTCGCTTTTGGTTTAGCACCGGCCATTATTGCTTATCAGTGGGCGTTATCAGGGTTAGGTAATGTAGGGCTGACCATTGCCTTTATTTATGTGGCTTGTGCCGCTTTACGTTTAGCGCGTTTCAATACGCAGATAGGAGTCGTTGATAAGCGCTGGTTTATTGGGTTGGCAAGTCCAGCTGCAGCCGGTGTTGTGGCTGGTGTTGTTTGGGCGCTCAGTGATAATGGTGTCGGTGTTGTTGACTTGTCTATACCTGTCATCATTCTCTTTGCCGTTCTTGTTGCGCTGGCTGGGATGTTGATGGTGAGTAACATCAAGTACTATAGCTTTAAGGATTTAGACATTAAGGGGCGCGTGCCTTTTGTAGCTATTTTGGTTGTGGTCCTGGCGTTTGCGGTCGTATTCAGTGATCCACCGAGAATACTGCTGTTGTTGTTCCTTGTTTATGCGCTTTCTGGTCCAGTGCAGTATGTATTGCATGTGCGTAAGCGTAAAAACCATCAGCAGAGCGATGTTTAAAAGTATTTTGCATTTATCGCACATTAGCTGTTGACAGG
>JAAZJF010000145.1 GCA_012800475.1 Gammaproteobacteria bacterium | reverse complement strand
TGGCCAGCAATATCGAAGGTGTTGAGTTTATTTGTGCGAACACCGATTCACAAGCGCTGCGTGATATCAGCGCGCGCACTGTGCTGCAGTTAGGCGCCAACCTCACTAAAGGTTTAGGTGCAGGAACCAATCCTGACGTAGGTCGCAAGGCGGCTGAAGAAGACCGTGAGCGCATCGCTGAAGTACTGCAAGGCACTGATATGGTCTTTATTACCACAGGCATGGGCGGTGGTACCGGTACCGGTGCTGCACCTGTGATCGCTCAAATCGCTAAAGAAATGGGTATTTTAACCGTCGCGGTCGTCACCCGTCCTTTCCCATTTGAAGGTCGTCGTCGCTTGCAGATTGCCGATGAAGGTATTCGCGCGCTGGCCGAGCACGTTGATTCTTTAATTACGATTCCAAATGAAAAACTGCTGACTATTCTGGGCAAAGACGCCAGCTTATTGTCTGCGTTTGCTAAAGCCGATGATGTATTAGCCGGTGCCGTGCGCGGTATTTCTGACATTATCAAGCGCCCAGGTATGATTAACGTTGACTTTGCTGACGTTAGAACCGTAATGAGCGAGATGGGTATGGCGATGATGGGCACAGGTTCTGCGACCGGCAGTAATCGTGCACGTGAAGCCACCGAAGAAGCAGTGCGCAATCCATTATTGGCCGATGTTGTGCTCAATGGCGCACGCGGTATTTTGGTGAACATCACTGCAGGCCCTGATCTATCACTAGGTGAGTACGAAGAAGTGGGTAGCATCATTGAAGCCTTTGCTTGCGATGAGGCGATGGTGAAAGTCGGTACTGTGATTGATCCAGATATGCGTGATGAGTTGCATGTGACTGTTGTCGTGACTGGTCTGGATGCCGCAGTGAAAAAGCCGGTTAAAGTTGTCGACAACACCGCTGCAGCACCTGCACCCAAGGCCAAAGCAACACGTATGGTGATTGATGATGACCACGAGCCTGACTACTCTAAATATGATGCGCCTGTTGCGCAGCGTATGCGTGATAATACTGTGGCAGCAGCCAAGCCAACGAGCCAAGATGATATGGATTACTTAGATCTTCCGGCATTTTTACGACGTCAGGCGGATTGATAAGGCCTTGATTTGCGAGTTGATTTCTTTATTCGTTCAGCATCTGTTAAGATGCTGCCCATTATTGAAAACAATTCGCAACCAGTATAGCAGCGGCTTAAGTCATGATTAGACAACGCACCTTGAAAAATATTATCCGTGCCACTGGTATCGGTTTGCACTCAGGCGAGAAAGTTTACCTGACGTTGCGCCCCGCAGCAGTGGATACGGGTATCGTATTTCGCCGTATGGATTTAGATCCTGTGGTTGAAATACCTGCTTTAGCAAAAAATGTGGGTGAAACCACCATGTCGACGACGCTTGTTAAAGGCGACGCTAAAGTAGACACGGTTGAACACCTGTTATCCGCCATGGCGGGCTTAGGAATTGATAACGCTTACGTCGAACTTTCCGCTTCAGAAGTGCCCATTATGGATGGCAGCGCTGGACCTTTTGTCTTCTTGATTCAATCCGCCGGATTGGAAGAACAGGATGCACCGAAAAAATTCATTCGAATTTTACGGGAAATCACTGTTGAAGACGGCGAGAAGCGCGCAACTTTTGTTCCTTTTGAAGGTTTTAAAGTTGGCTTTGAGATTGAATTCGATCACCCTGTTTTTGCAGGGCGTACGCAAACGGCGTGTGTTGATTTTTCCAGCACATCTTTTGTGAAAGAAGTCAGTCGCGCCCGTACCTTTGGCTTTATGCGCGATATTGAGTTTTTACGCACCAACAATTTAGCACTCGGCGGCAGCGTTGATAATGCGATTGTGGTCGATGAAGACTCAGTTTTGAATGAAGACGGCCTACGTTACGAAGATGAGTTCGTTAAGCATAAAATTCTGGATGCCATTGGCGACCTGTATTTGCTAGGTAAAAGTTTAATTGGTGAGTTCCGCGGCTATAAGTCCGGTCACGCCTTGAATAACTTATTACTGAGAACCTTACTTGAGCAGCCTGATGCTTGGGAAGTGGTGAGCTTTGCAGATGCAAGCACAGCGCCCATCTCTTATATGCGTCCGGCAGCGGCGGTATAAGCCCCACCTAGATACTTTAAACCACCCTGATGGGTGGTTTTTTTTGGCTGTTAGAAAGCGGCCAACTGCTCAGTGATGAAATCTACTCTATGCAGCAAGGCTAACTGACGCTGGCTGTAAAGCTGCGTAGTTTGAGCAGCTAGTGTGCTAACGCGTCTGTTGTTGCGGTTATGCTGAATGCCGTGCGCAAGCTGATTGCATTAGACTGCGCACGGCTGTGGTGGGAGGTTGTGCGGGATTAAAGATCTGAGTTGGAGTCCTGCTGATCTTGTGGGAGTTTAGTTTTCCAGCCTTTATTGCCAGGTAAAATAACGTTGAGCAGCAAGGCAATCACCGCACATAAAGAAATGCCAGATAAAGTGAAATCACCGCTGCCAATGCTCATGCCGCCAATACCAAACACAAGGGTGACCGAGACGATAATCAAGTTACGTGCTTGTGATAAATCCACATGATTACGAATTAAGGTATTTAAACCCACCACTGCAATCGAGCCGAACAGCAAAC
>JAAZJF010000144.1 GCA_012800475.1 Gammaproteobacteria bacterium | reverse complement strand
TTTTGCGCAGTGACGTTAAAGACTTAACTGTTGTGGCTTATGGTGGTCCTGAAGTTGGGATGTTATGTGCTGCGGGTAAAGTTAAAAAACTGATTTTTGGTTTTGCCACACTGGATGCGATTCCACTCGAGCCGTATTTCCGCAAATTGCGTCAAGCGGGCAAGTTGGACGTGATGGAGCTGGACGAAGGTCTGTTCCAGTTAGGTCTTAAAGCTGCCGGTATGCGTATGCCGTTTTTACCCGCGCGTGCTGGTTTAGCGACAGACGTTTTAACCTACAACCCAGAGCTGAAAACCATCCGTTCACCCTATGCTGATGGTGAAGAAGTGTTGGCAATGCCAGCGCTGTACTTAGACGTGGCCTTTGTGCATGTGAACCGTGCTGACCGTTTAGGTAACACCTTAGTGACGGGTAACGATGCGTACTTTGATCACCACATGGTGCGCGCAGCGAAACAAGCTTTTGTTTCGGCTGAAGTTGTCGAAGAGAAATTTGCCTTAACTAAAGAGCAAGCGCGTTTTAACACTTTTGAGCGCTCTTTGGTTACCGGTGTCATCGAAGCACCTTTGGGTGCACACCCAACTATGTGCAGCCCGGATTACGGCTGGGACATGAAGCATCTGCAAGAGTACAGCGACAGCGCTAAAGATGATAACGGCTGGGATGCGTACTTTGATAAGTATGTTAAAGGCGGCGAAGAGCAGTATCGCGAAGCCAACGGCGGCAAGGAACAGCTTGCAGCCCTTCCAGTGCCATCATTTTAAGGAGTAATGATATGTCTACGCAAAATTTCAGTCTTGCAGAACTTATGATTGTGGCGGCTGCAGAAGCTTTTCGTGATAACGGTGAAGTCTTAGCTTCGGGTCTTGGTATTATCCCGCGCTTGGCTGCCAGCCTGGCAAAAATGACCCACTCGCCAGAGTTGTTGATGACCGACAGTGAAGCCTTCTTAGTTGAAGAGCCGATTCCAGTGGGTCCACGTGGCGATTACGAGCCAAAGTACTCAGGCTATATGCCATTTGAGCGTATTTTTGACAACGTATTCCGTGGTCAGCGCCATGCCATGGTCGGTCCGATTCAGATTGACCGTTGGGCGCAGAATAACTTGTCGATCATCGGTGATGATTACAACAAGCCTAAAGTAGCGATGCTGTGTGTGCGCGGTTTACCAGGTAATAGTATCAACCACATGAACTCCTTCTTCGTACCCAGCCACAGCAAGCGTGTGTTTGTGGAAGATGAAGTGGATATGGTGTCCAGCGTTGGCTTTAAAGAAGAGCGTTGGAGCGAGCACATGCGTCGCGACACTATGGGTATTGGTCTGACGATTACTGACTTATGCATTATGGACTTTAAAGGCCCTAACAATGCGGCCCGTGTGCTGTCATTGCACCCAGGCGTCAGCTTTGAATATGTGCAGAAAAACACCGGTTTCCCACTGTTAAAAGCCGATGACCTCAAAGAAACTGTGGCGCCCACCGCTGAGCAACTGGCCGTGATTGCTAAGTTAGATCCGCACAACTTGCGCGCTAAGCAGTTAAAGGGCAACCCAGCAGGCATCCGCACACCAGAGCAGGTCGAAGTATGAGTGAATTAGATAAATTAACACCCCGTGTTGATGAATCTGTCTACGAAACCGACGAGCCGGTGCAGTATCGGGTTGAGGATGGCATTGCCATCCTCACCATGAGTCGTCCGCAGTACAACAACGTACAGAACTCGCAGATGACTTATGCGCTAGATGATTGCTTTGCGCGTGCGATCAATGACGATGACGTCAAAGTTATTATGTTGACCTCGACCGGTAAGCACTTCTCTGCAGGTCACGATATTGGCACGCCAGGACGTGACGTCAACAAGGAATTTGAACGTAAAAGTTTATGGTGGGATCACACCAATAAGCCCGGCGGCGAGTTTCTCTATGTTCGCGAGCAAGAAGTGTATCTCAATATGTGTCGCCGCTGGCGTGACATGCCTAAGCCCACTATTGCTGTGGTGCAAGGCGGTTGTATTGCCGGTGGTTTGATGTTGGCTTGGGTGTGCGACTTTATTGTGGCCAGCGATGATGCCTTCTTCCAAGATCCAGTGGTACGTATGGGTATTCCAGGGGTTGAGTATTTTGCTCACGCCTTTGAAATGCACCCGCGCATTGCTAAAGAGTTCTTGATGCTCGGCGATCGTATGCCAGCAACGCGTGCCTATGAGTTGGGCATGGTCAACCGTGTGGTGGTCCGCGATGAGCTGCATAACGAAGCCTTGAAAATGGCGCAGCGTATTGCCACTCAGCCGCGTATGGGCTTGGCCTTAACCAAACAAGCGATCAATCACATTGAAGACTTGCAAGGTAAGCGCACCGGAATGGAAGCAGCTTTTGCTTGGCACCATTTTGCCCACGTCCATAACGAACAAGTGTCGGGCGATAAGCTGGCTGGTTTCGATGGTAAGGCGATGGCAGCACGCAATAAAGCTGAAGCAGGAGAGAAGCCATGACATTGCCGCGCACGCGCTTAACTGAAGCACTGGGGTGTCGTTACCCGATTATTCAAACCGCTATGGGTTGGGTCTCTGATTCCAACCTGGTGATTGCGACAACGCAGGCGGGTGGTTTTGGCTTTTTAGCCGGCGCCACAATTGATGCATCTGAGCTGGAAAATGAGATTAAACGCGTTGTCGCGGCTACAGGCGGCAGCAACTTTGGTCTTAACTTTCACATGTTTCAGGAAAACGCGGCGCAGTGTATTGATCTGGCGATTGAGTACCGTTTAAAAGCGGTGAGCTATGGTCGCGGTCCAGATAAAGAAACCATTGCCCGTTTTAAAGCTGCAGGGGTGTTGTGCATTCCTACAGTGGGCGCGCTAAAACATGCGCTCAAAGCCATTGAGTTGGGTGCTGACATGATCACCATTCAGGGCGCAGAAGGCGGCGGCCATACGGGCGGTGTTCCGAGTACGATTTTATTACCGCAAGTATTGGATGCCGTGACGGTTCCGGTGATTGCGGCGGGTGGTTATTCCACCGGTCGTGGCTTGGCATCGGCGTTGGCCGCAGGTGCTGAAGGCATCGCTATGGGCACACGCTTTATGATGACTTCAGATTCACCAACACCCAAAAAGACACTGGATCGCTATTTAGCGACCCATGATACGCAACAAATTCGCGTCACTTTAGCGGTGGATGGTATGCGTCACCGTATGGTGGACAACGAGTTTATCCGTCATTTGGAATCCAAAGGTCCGATTGGCCGTTTATGGATTGCTTTGCGCAGCGCCCGTCAGTGGAAAGCGCAAACGGGTATGAGTACCCGTCATATGATTAAAACCTTTTTTAGCGCCATTAAAGATGATCCATCTGCGATGTCGCAAGTGGTGATGGCAGCCAATCAGCCGGTGCTATTGCAGCGTTCGATGGTCGAAGGCTTTCCGGCTGAGGGTATTTTGCCCAGTGGCCAAGTGGCTGCGGCGATTGATGATTTACCCAGCTGTGCCGAACTGATTAACAGCATTGTGGCTGAAGCAGAGCAATGTTTTGAGCGCCTGCAAACGCGCTGTGTATCCCCAACCGATATTGAATCCGAGTAAGCAGGAGTTCCATGATGAGCACCCCAAGTAGTACTGCATTTACAACACAAATTAACGATGGCATCGCGGAATTGGTGCTGTGTAAGCCTCCTGTTAACGCATTGAACAGCGATGAGTGGCTGGCGTTAGCAAAGGGTATTGACACTTTGGGTGCTAATGAGGACGTGCGCGTCATTATTATTCGTGCCGAAGGCCGTGGGTTTTGCGCGGGTGTTGATATTAAAGAATTGGATGCCAATCCAGACCTGATTGTGCGCGTGAATGCGGGCAACTACGCCACATTCCGTGCTGTGCACCTGTGCCCTGTACCAGTGATTGTTGCCGTACACGGCTTTGTATTGGGCGGTGGTATTGGTATCACTGGTGCGGCAGACATTGTTTTAGCCTCTGAGTGCGCCAGCTTTGCGTTACCTGAAGTGGACCGTGGTGCAATGGGCGGCGGTGCACACTTACAGCGCCTGTTCCCTGTACAAAAAGTGCGTCACATGTTCTTTACCGGTGAAGCAGTGAGCGCACCGGATGCCATGCAGTATGGCTTTATTGAGCGCCTGACCACTAAAGCTGATTTACCTGCTGCAGCACGTGAAATCGCAGCCAAGATCGCAGCGAAAAGCGGCACCATGATTCGTATCGCCAAAGAAGCTCTGAACGGTATTGAAGACGGTGATTTAGAGAAGAAATACCGCTGGGAACAAGGGTTTACTCTAGAAGCCTATACCACTGCGGATTCGGCCGAAAGTCGTCGCGCATTTGTTGAAAAACGCGACGCTCAATTTTGATTAAGGCTTGCGCAGGAGAATACGGCTATGCAATTAAAATTTACTGATCAGCAAAATGCGTTCCGCAAGGAAGTGCGCGAATGGTTGGCGCAGAATGTGCCAACCCAGCCACTGCAAAGCTACGATACTCGCGAAGGCTTTGAAGAGCATCGTCAGTGGGAAGGCAAATTGTATGAGAGTCGCCTATCGATGGTGATGTGGCCCGAGCACTTAGGTGGTCGTGGCTGTGACCTGATGGAATGGTTGATTTTCGAAGAAGAATACTACGCGGCTGGTGCGCCCATGCGCGTCAACCACAACGGCCAGCTGTTACTCGGACCCACCTTGATGGAGTTCGGTACGGAAGAGCAAAAAGAGCGTTTTCTACCGCGCATCGCCTCCAGTGAAGATATGTGGGCGCAAGCCTGGTCTGAGCCTGATGCAGGTTCTGATATGGCAGCTATTCGCAGTCGCGCTACGCCAGATGGCGATGAGTTTGTTATTAATGGCCAGAAA
>JAAZJF010000143.1 GCA_012800475.1 Gammaproteobacteria bacterium | reverse complement strand
TCTTACAAACAGTTTTAACCTGGTCCAGCAGCAGTCCATATTGGCTGGGCGCGGCCATTTTCATTACCGCTTTTTTAGAATGTTTAGCCTTGGTCGGTATTATTTTACCTGGCGTGGTTTTAATGTTCGGTTTAGCCGTTATTGCTGGCGGCAGCACCCTCAGCCTGCCCACAGTGTTATTGCTCGCCTGGCTTGGTGGTTTAACCGGAGATTTTGTTTCATATGCGCTCGGCTACCGCTTTAAAGATAAAGTGCCACAACTGCCTTTGCTGCGCACCCACCCACAGTGGCTGGCCAATGCACACATCCATTTCGAACGTTATGGCGCACTGAGTTTATTGCTGGGTCGATATATCGGGCCTTTACGGCCGATTTTGCCCTTGCTGGCCGGTATGCTGTCCATGCCTTTGGCGCGTTTTACGGGTATCAGTCTTATTGCTGCTGCAGGTTGGGCGATCGCTTATGTCATGCCCGGCTGGGCTGTGGGCGCTGCGTTAGATTTAAGCCCTCCAGCAGGTTTCTGGCTGCAAGCTGCTTGGGTTGCGAGTGTACTCAGCCTCTGCATCGCTATCAGTTTATGGGTGTGCTTACGGGGTTGGCGCACCAGCAGTCTAGTCAGCGCCAGTGTCTTTGCTATTGCGCTGATCACTTTAATGCTCAGCTGGCAGCAGCTGGATATTTTTGATAACTATTTACACGATCTCAGCCAAATGATTCGCTCGTCAGGTCTTGATCATCTAATGGTGGTTATCACCCGCTTAGGAGACTTTTCAACCCAACTGGTGGTGAGCGCCATACTCTGTGCGCTGCTATTTTTTGCGAAACAATTCCAAGCCTTAATCTTTACCACCAGCACCTTGTTTATCACAGCGATCAGTAACTATGCTTTCAAGCATTTCTTTGAGCGCGCCCGCCCTTCTGTATTACTCGAACCCTTGAATAGTTTCAGCTTTCCCAGCGGGCACAGTGCTTCAGGCTTTGCCTTCTTTTTAGTACTGGGTGTACTGGCCAGCCGCCAGCAACCGCAACGTTGGCGAGTACTTTGGTTATTAACGGCGCTGGTTCCTGCACTGTCCATTGCGCTTTCACGGGTTTATTTAACCGCGCATTGGCCGACCGATATTTTGGCTGGAGGCTTACTGGCCAGTGTGATTTGCTCACTCAGTCTGCTGCTCGTGCAAGCTAAACAGCCCATTCCTGCACTGCGTCAGCAACATTGGAAAATGATTGTGCCGATACTCTTATTAACCTTAGCCGCACTACTGAGCTGGAATCTGCCTGATGCGCTGCATAAGTATGCATATTAAGGTTGAGCTCTAAAAAAAAGGAGGTGCTCACGCTCAGTGCAGCACCTCCTGTATTTAGCAGAGTGTATGAACTGTTTTAATCAGCACTCTGAATTGTTCACGCCTATTATTTAACTGTTAATTTACTTAAATTTTTCTCCAAAATAGCCAGTCCAATACCTTTAACTTCCAGCAACTCATCCACATGCGCAAACTCACCATGCGCTTCACGATACTCAACAATCGCACGCGCTTTAGCGGTACCGATTCCATTGAGCTCTCGTGCTAAAGTTTCCACATCAGCGGTATTAATATTCACTCCAGAGTGTTCCACTGCAGTGACTGCGGGCGTAGGAGCTTGCGCTTGGGGTTCGGCTGCCAGAGCTGCGAAACTTGTGCTACTCAATGCTGCAGCTAAGAGCATATGTATAATATTTTTACGCATATCAACACCTTCCTTGTGATATTAAGATCGAGCCGCCGCGATCAGGATATTCAATGCAAGCGAGCGGCTACAGAGTTCAAAATAGACGCTAAATACAATCTGTCAAAACTAAAATCAATACTGCGGATCTGCTCAAATAACACCGCCTTAATCGCACTGCAAATTAAAAAAGGGCGGACGCTTTCACGTCCACCCTTGTGTGTCACATTAAGCGTATTACTTCACAGCAGAAGCAACTCCGTAGCCTGTTTGCCCGCGTACATACTGATCCGCGAAAGCTTCACGTTCAGCTGTAGCAGCCGCACTTTGATCCTTCATCGATACGTAATAGGCTAAGAAAAAAGCAATGGGCATCGAGAACAAAGCAGGTTGTGTGTAAGGGAAAATGGCTTGTGCAAAACCAAACACATCCACCCACACTGACTTGGACAGCACCACAAAGGTGACCGAACTGAACAGACCACCATAACCACCCGCTAATGCGCCGCGTGTGGTTAGGTTATGCCAGTACATGGATAGAATCAGTACGGGGAAGTTTGCTGATGCAGCCACACCAAAGGCCAGCGCCGCCATAAAAGCTACGTTCATCTGCTCAAATGCCATGCCCAATAAGATGGCCACCACACCTAAACACACTGTCGCAATTTTAGTGACACGCAACTCTTGTGCTTCAGTCACCTTGCCGCGCTTATACACTTCAGCGTACAAATCATGCGCAATGGCTGTAGCTCCGGCCAGCGCCAAACCCGCCACTACGGCCAAAATCGTGGCAAAAGCAACCGCCGAAAGAAAGCCCAACAGCATATTACCGCCAACGGCTTGTGCTAAATGCATCGCCACCATGTTACTGCCACCAAGTAACGCAGCACCCAATTCTCCGCCTTCAAAGAAGCTGGTGTTTTGACCAACGATCACAATCGCTGCCACACCCATAATCGCAATCACGTTAAAAAAGTATGCAATGAATACCGATGCATACAGCACTGATTTACGCGCTTCTTTAGCATTGGATACGGTGAAGAAACGCATCAAAATATGTGGCAAGCCCGCCGTACCAAACATCAAACCTAAGCCCATCGAAATAGCGGTGACGGGATCTGATAATAAGCTGCCTGGTTGTACCAAACTATCGCCCAAACTGTGCACGGCACTGGCTTCAGTGATCAGTCTGTCGTAGCTGAAATCAAATTGTGAAAACGCCAACAACATCACACAAGTACCACCAAAGAGCAGTAAACAGGCTTTAATGATTTGCACCCATGTAGTGGCGACCATGCCACCAAAAGTGACATATACAATCATTAAACCGCCGACAATAAACAAGGCCAAAGTGTACTCTAAGCCAAAGAGTAAGCGGATCAATTGCCCTGCACCAACCATCTGCGCCACAAGGTAAAAGCACACTACAATTAAGGAACTGATCGCTGCCATCGTGCGGATTTTGCGCTGATTTAAACGGTAAGAGGTAATGTCCACAAAGGTGAATTTACCTAAGTTACGCAAACGTTCAGCCATTAAGAATAAAATAATGGGCCAACCCGCAAAGAAGGCCACCATATAAATGTACGCATCCACTCCCGACATATAAATCATGGCGGTGAAACCCAGCAAAGTCGCCGCTGACATATAGTCACCCGCAATCGCTAAGCCATTTTGAAAACCGGTAATACCACCACCTGCGGTGTAAAAGTCGGATGTCGATTTAGTACGTCGTGCCGCCCACATCGTAATCAGCAGCGTCATCACCACAAAGACAAAGAACATACTGATTGCTGGAAGGTTCATGGGCTGGCCTGCAGCCATTGCCAAAGGGCTTAGCGCCAGCGATGATAATCCAAGTAGCGATTTAAGCGGCGTTGTTATGCGTTTTTTAGTCGTCATAGCTGACTCCCAGCGATAGCTTCATCAATTAACTCTTCATTGATTCGATCAAACTCCGTGTTGGCACGACGTACATACATCCACGTGAGCAAGGTGAAGAAGATAAATTGAAAAAAACCTGCAACCACGCCGTAGGTTAATTTCCCGCTACCAATGGGCCGACCAATCACTTCAGGGAAAAATGCCACCTGCAGAATAAAACCGTAAAAAAGCACTAAAACAATGATGCTCAGTATCGTCGCAAAACGTCTGCGCTTCGATACCAACTCATCAAACTTGGGATTACTGCGAATATGCGCATAAATGTCTTTAGCCATAACCTACCCTTAACGTGTGAGCACGTATTTTTTATTGTTGTCAATAAGGTGTACTGAGCCACTCAAAAACCCCACAAGCCTGATGTTCACGGCCTTGGTATGCAGCACAGCCATTGAAAAAGCACACTGAGACTGCTTGGGTTTTTCACTCAACTCGAGTATATGTAGCTTGCCCTAGGATAAACACACACAAAAAAGCAGACTCGATATGCAAAAATACATCAACCTATTACGCACACTGAATTGGAATGACTTAAAGTTTTTCCTTGAAGTAGCACGCTGTGGTCGTGTGACCAGCGCGGCAAAACGCCTGGGTGTGGACTACACAACGGTGTCACGGCGCATTGCTAGCTTGGAAAGCGCGCTGGGCACATTACTCTTTGAGAAGTCACGCAACACGGGGTTTAACCTCACCAGCGAAGGCGTGGCGTTGCGTGAAAGTATTCAAGCCATTGAAGCTCTGATGCAAAATGCCTGTGAAGAAATCACCGGAACGGATGTCGCCCTGTCGGGTAAGGTGCGCATTGGTTGCACCGAGGGCTTTGGCGG
>JAAZJF010000022.1 GCA_012800475.1 Gammaproteobacteria bacterium | reverse complement strand
TTTCATGCCATCGGTAAACAAGTCATCCGACTCTTTCCAACGCACCACACCCGATACCGAGAACACCACAAAACCCACCAGTGCGCCCATAATCATCGAGTCCAACCACAGCTGCACCACAAAAGCTGCCACGACAGCGACACCCGCAGCCAGCAGGCTTTTTGAGTTGTAGGTACTGACGGTCGTGTCATTGACGTTTTCAGCTGGCAGTTGGTACACGCGCTTTTTACGGTAGCTGAATAAAATCGCCACCAACAAACCAAATAGCATACCGGCCGCGGGAATCATCATCGCCTGCATCACACTGAGACCGGTGATATCCACACCACCCTTTTCAACGTTGGCTAGCAACACTTCTTTGAGAAAGATGCCACCAAAACCCACGGGCAAAAACATATAGGGAGTAATCAAACCAAAGGTCAACACACAGGCGACCAAACGGCGGTCCAATTGCATACGGCTCATCACATAGAGCAAAGGCGGCACCAACAGCGGAATAAAAGCGATATGGATCGGTAAGATATTTTGTGAGGAAATCGCTGCAATCAACAGCACTAAAATCAGCAGCCATTTGACCACTTCAGTGCCTTTACCATCTTGGCGGCCAATCATGGTCAGGATTTTCCCGGCTAATGCATGCGCCACGCCTGATTTACTGATGGCAACGGCAAACGCACCAAGCAATGCATAGGACAAGGCCACGGTTGCGCCGCCACCTAAGCCTTTATGAAAAGCGGCCAGCGTACTTTCCATCCCCAAACCACCCAGCAAACCACCGGCCACCGCACCGATAATCAGCGATACCACCACGTGCACGCGCAACAAACTCAGCACGAGCATCAAGGCTACCGCGATAACAACCGCATTCATTTTAACCTCACCGACTTAAAATTTATTGAATACGCAACAGTGCGCATTTATTTTCAGCTGCGCAGTTTACACGCCTAAAACGCACAATGGCGTGCTGATATACAATCCAGCGCTTTAAAGGTGCTCTGGCGTCAATTAAAGCTCGAGTCGAGTGACAGATTTGGGCCTCTAGCCTGCTATGCTCCATCGCCTCAGCAGTGGTGGGTTTGGCAGTCATTACCGATCATTATCTAAGCGAAGTGGTTGAGTACACAGCGGCTGCAGATCAACTGCAACACTCTCAAAACTCTCAAAACCATACAAGGCAAGGTAGCACCATGAAAGTTGTAGTACTGACAGGCCCTGAATCAGCCGGTAAAAGCTCATTAAGCCACGCCTTGGCCACACGCTTTAATGCACCTTTAGTGAGCGAATATGTGCGCGAGTTTATCGAGCAAGAGCAACGCGATACTTGCTATACCGATATCAGCACGATTGCCAAGCAACAACTCAACAACGAGCTGGCTGCCCGCGCGCAACGGCCGCCGCTGTTATTATTGGATACGCATGTATTGAGCAATAAACTCTGGAGCGAAGTGCTGTTTAACGACAGCCCAGCGTGGATTGAAGCCGCGCTGCTGGAGCAGCATTACGATTTAATCGCCCTACTCAGCCCAGACGGCATCGACTGGCAAGCCGACCCCCAACGCTGCCAACCCGAATTCGCCCAGCGCCAGCAGTTTCATCAACAACTCGCCAATTGGCTGCATCAGCATCAACAACCCGTATTAGCGCTGAGCGGGAGCTGGCAAAGCCGCTA
>JAAZJF010000142.1 GCA_012800475.1 Gammaproteobacteria bacterium | reverse complement strand
CGCTTGTATTTTGACGAAGTAACCCCATATCCATTACATCGCTAGCCCAGTGCGGCTTATTTTAGTGACTATGGAGTTTATACCGATGGCTGTTGAAGCACAAAAAGAAACATTAGGTTTTCAAACAGAAGTCAAACAACTGCTGCATTTGATGATTCACTCGCTGTACTCAAATAAAGAGATTTTTCTACGCGAATTGATTTCTAACGCCTCGGATGCGGCAGATAAGCTGCGCTTTGAAGCCTTATCTGCACCTGAGTTGTTGGAAGGTGATTCTGAGCTAAAAATCCGTATCAGCTTTGATAAAGAAGCCAACACCTTAACGATTGAAGACAATGCCATTGGCATGAGCCGCGATGATGTGGTTAATCATTTGGGTACGATTGCTAAGTCCGGTACCGCTGAGTTTTTCAAAAACCTCTCGGGTGATGCTAAAAAAGATTCACAGTTGATTGGTCAGTTTGGTGTAGGTTTTTACTCGGCCTTTATCGTGGCCGACAAAGTTGAAGTGTGGACGCGTCGTGCTGGTTTACCTGCGTCGCAAGGTGTGCTGTGGAGCTCACAAGGCGAGGGTGAGTTTGATCTGTCGACAGTTGAGAAAGCTGAGCGCGGTAGCCGTATTGTGCTGCACTTAAAGAAAGATGAAAGCGAGTTTGCGGATGGTTTCCGTCTGCGCAATATCATCAAAAAATATTCAGATCACGTCGCCTTGCCGATTGAGCTGCCTAAAGAAGCGGCTTCTGAAGAAGCTGATGCGCCGGTCAATACCGAGTGGGAAGTGATCAACCGTGCCAGTGCCTTGTGGACCCGTGCGCGCACTGAGATTAAAGACGAAGAGTATCAAGAGTTTTATAAGCATGTCTCACATGACTTTGAAGATGCGTTGAGTTGGAGCCACAATAAAGTTGAAGGTAAGCTGGAGTACACCTCGCTGTTATATGTACCAACGCGTGCGCCGTTTGATTTGTATCAGCGTGAAGCACCGCGCGGCTTGAAGTTGTATGTGCAGCGTGTGTTTATTATGGATCAAGCGGATGAGTTTTTACCGCTGTACCTGCGTTTTGTGAAAGGTATTGTCGATTCCAATGACCTGTCTTTAAACGTATCACGTGAAATCTTGCAGAAAGACCCAGTCATCGACAGCATGAAATCAGCACTGACTAAGCGTGTGCTGGATATGCTGGAGAAAATGGCGAAAAACAGTCCTGAAGATTACGCAAAGTTTTGGAGCGCATTCGGTCAGGTATTAAAAGAAGGTCCGGCTGAAGACTTTGCTAACAAAGAGAAAATTGCTGGCCTGTTACGTTTTGCTTCAACCCGCAGCGGTAATGATGAGCAAACAGTCGGTTTGGGCGACTATATTGCGCGTATGACTGAAGGTCAGGATAAAGTGTATTTCTTGACAGGTGAAAGCTACGCACAAGTGAAAAACAGCCCACACCTTGAAGTGTTCCGCAAAAAAGGCATTGAAGTGCTGTTGCTCACGGACCGTATTGATGAGTGGCTGATGAGCTACGTTACAGAGTTTGCTGGCAAGACTTTTGTTGATGTGGCGCGCGGTGACTTAGATTTAGGTGCGCTTGATACTGAAGAAGATAAACAGTCGCAAGATGAAGTGGCGAAAAGCAAAGAAGCATTGGTCACACGCTTAAAAACAGCCTTGGGCGATCAAGTGGCCGATGTGCGTGTATCGCATCGCTTAACGGATTCACCGGCTATTTTAGCCATTGGTGAGCAGGACTTAGGCTTGCAAATGCGCCAAATTCTTGAAGCCAGCGGTCAGAAAGTGCCTGAGTCGAAGCCCATCTTTGAAATCAACCCAGCGCACAGCTTGGTCGAAAAGTTGGATGCTGAAACAGATGACGAGCGTTTCGCTGATTTGTCCTTGATCTTGTTTGATCAGGCGGCCTTGGCGGCCGGTGACAGCATTAAAGACCCTGCCGCTTATGTGCAGCGTTTGAATAAGTTATTGGTTGAGCTCAGTCGTTAAGCCTTAACAGCAGTGTTTAATAAAAAACCGCGAGTGATTCGCGGTTTTTTTGTGTCTGGACTGAGCTTAATCTGTAGCT
>JAAZJF010000141.1 GCA_012800475.1 Gammaproteobacteria bacterium | reverse complement strand
CGCCCCAACGCTGAGCAAAGTCTTTCAGGCGTTGGCAGAAATCATCCAATGGATAACCTTCACCGGTAAAGTGAATGCCGCCGCCTAAGCTGACCCATTCAACTTGGCTGAGCAGCTCGCCAAAACGCGCTTCAATACCCGTGAGCATTTCATCAAAACGCTCAAAGCTGTCGTTCTCACAGTTGTTGTGGAACATAAAGCCCGAGATATGCTGGATAACTTCAGCAATCTTAGCGGGATCGTGTTCACCCAAACGGCTAAAAGGACGCGCTGGATCGGCCAAAATAAACTCAGACGTACTCACACCTGGATTCACGCGCAAACCACGCACGTGATCACGCGATACACTTTCAAAGCGCTGCAGTTGGCCAATGGAGTTGAAAATCACCTTATCGCTGTTAGCCAGCACCTCGGCTATTTCGTCATCGGCATAGGCCACGCTATAGGCATGGGTTTCACCGGCGAACTTCTCACGGCCTAATTTGACTTCAAACAGTGAAGACGAGGTGGTGCCGTCCATATAGTCTTGCATCAGGTCAAACACCGACCACGTAGCAAAACATTTCAACGCCAACAAAGCTTTAGCACCGGACTGCTGGCGAACATAGGCGATTTTTTCCATGTTCTTGAGCAACTGGCTTTTGTCGATTAAATAATAAGGTGTTTTCAGCATCACAAGCCTCGCATCGAGCCCTTTTTTACAGTGGGCTCGATTTAGATTGAGCAAAGCGCGCGATTATATACCAATGGGGTTTTTAGTCATCATCTTTGCGTGGGCTTGTTGGTTTTGCTGGGCTTTTAGGTGGTACTAAACTGATCAAGGTGGACTCGCTATCTGCTTTAAGTTTGTCCATTGCCTTGACGGGTTTAATATGGTCTTTGCTATCAATAATGAATAACACCAAGGCTTCATGCTGGTGTTGCTCTGAAAAGTCTGAGTAGCTGAACGTATCGCTCAGTTGCGTGGTTTTGATCGTATAGCCTTGACTGGCTAAGCTGGCGAGTTTGGCATAGCTGACACCATCAAAAAGACCACGGGTTTGCTGGATTTTTTCTGCAGTTTGGTAGCGCGCTTTTTGATCTTGCTCGCCTTCTGCAAGGCTAAAGACACTGTCATAATCGCCAAACCAATCAAGAAAATGATAGGTGGCCAGTGAGTTCATGTGTTTATAAGGCGAGATCACCAGTAAATTGCCAATACCCGTTAAATTGAGTTGGTTGGATGCATGCTCGGAGATCGGGTTACCAAAGTAGACTTTGAGGTTATCCATGCGCGCCTGGCGCACATTTTCCCAGTTGGTGTCCGCCAGTAAGACGGGGACTTCGTGCTTTTGTAACTCCTTAGCAATCATACGTGCCACTTGATTGGCGCCCATGATTAAAAAACCAAACTGAGCAGGCTCAGCCACCCCGAGCAGCTTAGCCAGCGGCCGCGCAGTTAAACTTTGTAGCGTGACCGTAGTGATAATCAGCATAAATACCAAGGGCACTAAAGTTTGTGCGCCTTCGTAGCCATCGCTTTGCAATTGAAATGCAAACAGCGCGGAAACGGCTGCTGCAACAATACCGCGCGGCGCAATCCAGCTTAAAAATAGTTTTTCACGCACATTTAAATCTGTGCCAATAGCCGATAAAAAGATACTTAAAGGGCGTGCCACAAGAATCAAAATAGCCAGTACGATGACCAGACCCCAGCCTAAACTGGTAATGGCGGAAAACTCTAAGCGCGCCGCTAAAATGATAAACAGAGCTGAAATCAACAGTACGCTTAAGGACTCTTTAAACTCAAGAATGCCATCCACTTGCACCTGTTTCATATTGGCCATCCAGATCCCCATAATGGTGACTGTTAATAAGCCTGATTCATGCGCGATTTCATTGG
>JAAZJF010000140.1 GCA_012800475.1 Gammaproteobacteria bacterium | reverse complement strand
TTGGGTATTGGTTTAGCGCGCGGTATTAGTGCACTGAATCTACGCGTCATTGGTTCGATCTTTATGTCGTGGGCGATCACCTTACCAGCAGGTGCATTCTTAGCTATTGTGTTCTTCAGTATCTTGAAACTCATTTTCCTTTAATACGAAGTACTCCGTTTTTTCAGGTCGTGCGTGATTGCGCATTGCTTGAAAAAACGGCACTGTTGCTCTGCAGTGACAGCCCAATTTTAATTATTCTTTAGCTGTCGCCATGACTGGACACATTCATGCACGATTACGTTAACTCGCTCCGCCATTCATCACCCTATATTAACGCACACCGTGAGCGCACTTTTGTTGTGATGCTGCCCGGTGAAAGTATTGCCCATGAAAATTTTGGCAATACGGTGCATGACTTAGTCTTACTTCACAGTCTAGGTGTGCGCTTAGTGCTAGTGTTTGGCTCGCGCCCTCAGATTGAACAGCGCTTGCAACAGCAAGGCCTAGACTCTCATTACCACTTAGATTTGCGCATTACCGATACGGCCACCTTAAGCTGTGTACTGGATGCTGTAGGTCAACTGCGCGCTGCAATCGAAGCACGCTTATCCATGGATATGGCTGCATCCCCCATGCAGGGAGCACGCTTGCGGGTTGCCGGAGGTAACTTTGTAACAGCGCGACCTCTGGGCGTCATTGATGGAGTTGATTACCAGCACACTGGCGAGGTGCGCCGAATCGATCACAAAGGCATTAAGCGTCTACTCGATGACCGCACTATTGTACTTTTACCGCCCATTGGTTACTCACCGACCGGAGAGACATTCAACTTAGCCAGCGAAGATATTGCCACTCGAGCGGCCATTGAGTTACAAGCTGACAAGCTGGTGTTATTCAGTACAGAACTCGGGTTATTAAACAGTGATGGTCAGTTAATTCGCGAACTCTCGACCCAGCAAGCTGAACAGCATACTCAGCGCTTCAAAGCTCAGAAACAACTTGAGCAAGCCGAGCTATTGAGTGCAGCTGTCAGTGCTTGCCGAGGTGGAGTGCAACGTTGCCATATCATCAGTTATCACACCGACGGTGCGTTGCTAACGGAAATGTTTACCCGTGACGGCTGCGGCACTTTGGTTGACGAAGGCCAGTTTGAACAAGTGCGTGAGGCACATATTGAAGATGTGGGTGGCCTCTTAGAGTTGATCCGCCCACTTGAAGAGCAAGGTGTTTTGGTTCGTCGTTCGCGAGATTTAATTGAGAGCGAAATCACTCAGTTCAGTATTGTTGAGCGAGATGGGTTAATTATTGCGTGTGCAGCGCTCTACCCATTCCCAGAGCAAGCTACAGGTGAGCTGGCGTGTTTAGCAGTTCATCCTGAGTATCGTCATGGTGGTCACGGCGATGTCTTGCTAGAACGCATTGAACAGCGTGCACGCACATTGGGGCTTAACTCTCTTTTTGTGTTGACGACTCGTACAGCCCATTGGTTTCAAGAGCGCGGTTTTCAGGCCTGTGCTCTGGAGCAGTTGCCTGATACAAAAGCTTCTTTATACAACTTCCAGCGTAATTCTAAAGTCTTTAGAAAAACCTTGGACTAATGGTGTTTAACTATAAAAGTGATTAGAGTGCAGAGTAGGTTGTTGTCTATTTAATATTCAGCAATATGCAACGCAGCACTCAAGATATCTTGCACTGTACTGCGTCTAAAATAATTAAGGAGTACTCCCATGATCAAAGGCAAATCCCTCGCATGGGCACTGTCCATCACCCTTGCTGGTATGAGTTTGGGTAATATGGCGCAGGCCGAAGAAAAATACGTGACCATCGGTACCGGCGGCCAAACAGGCGTTTACTATGTTGCTGGTCAGTCAATTTGTCGCTTTATCAACCGTGATAGCAAAAAAACTGGCGTACGTTGTAATGCTCCAGCCAGTGGCGGTGGCGTTGCCAACGTTAACGGCATCCGTAGCGGTGAATTTAACTTCGGTGTGATGCAGTCTGATCACCAATACAAAGCAATGAAAGGCTTAGCGCCTTTTGAAGCTGAAGGTGCAATGGAGGATATGCGTGCATTATTCTCATTACAAAGTGAAGTATTCACTGTAGTAGCACGCCGTGACGCCCATATTGCCAACTTCAATGATCTAAAAGGTAAGCGCGTTAACATCGGTAACCCAGGCTCAGGCCAACGCGATACGCTTGAAGAAATCTTGGAGAAAAAAGGCTGGACGCGTAAGAGTTTTTCTTTAGCCTCAGAGCTCAAAGCAGCAGAACAAGCCAGCGCACTCAATGATAATAATATTGATGCTATGACCTACTTTGTTGGCCATCCAAACGGAGCCATTCAAGAAGCCACTACTACAGTGGATGCGGTTTTAGTCCCTGTAACCGGTCCAGAAATCGATGCTTTATTAGCTGAAAAAAGCTACTACACTAAAGCTGAAATACCTGGCGGCATCTACACGGGTAACGATCTACCAACGCCATCTATTGGCGGAAAAGCTGTGTTATCTACCAGTAGTAAAGTCAGCGCTGATTTAGTCTACCAAATGGTTAAATCAGTCTTTGATAACCTCGACCGCTTCAAACGTTTACACCCAGCCTTTAAAGACTTAAAAGCTGAAGACATGATTGAAGCCGGTTTATCAGCGCCTTTGCATGAAGGTGCGATCCGTTATTACAAAGAACGTGGCTGGTTATAACAGCTCACTGCTAGTTGTACTGTGTTAATACGTTGGCGCTAAATCTAGCGCCAACGTATTGGCTTCTTTAGATTTTAAGCAGGTTAGCTGCCATGTCAGATAAACAACTCTCCGCCGAAGAACTTATTGCACAAGATTCAGGCGCACGTTTGCCTGACGGTATTATGGCGCACGTCATCGCAGGCCTAGCTTTATTGTGGTCATTATTTCAGCTATGGATTGCTTCGCCGTTGCCATTTTTGTTGCGCATTGGCGTCTTTAATGACACTGAAACGCGCTCAATTCATTTAACCTTTGCGCTGTTATTAGCATTTTTAGCCTATCCAGCTTTTAAGCGCTCACCACGTGATCGTGTTCCATTACTGGATATTGCTCTAGGCTTAGTTGCTGCAGCAAGTGCAGCTTACTTATTTATTTTTTATCAAGATTTATCTCTGCGCCCAGGCAGCTTAACGACTTTTGATCTGGTCACAGCCTGTATCGGTATTCCTTTATTACTAGAAGCCACGCGCCGTACTTTAGGTCCACCGCTGGCTATTATTGCTTTACTGTTTTTAACCTATAGCTTAGCCGGCCCCTATATGCCGGATATGCTCGCTCACCGTGGTGTTAGCTTTACAGCGCTGGCCAACCACCAGTGGATCACCACAGAAGGTGTATTTGGTATCGCACTGGGTGTTTCCACAAGCTTTGTGTTCTTATTTGTTTTATTTGGCGCTTTATTAGAACGCGCCGGTGCTGGTAATTATTTTATTCAGCTGGCCTTTAGCTTACTGGGGCATATGCGTGGTGGCCCAGCTAAAGCAGCCGTTGTTGCTTCAGGCCTGACCGGAATGATTTCCGGCTCATCGATCGCCAACGTGGTCACCACCGGTACATTTACCATCCCTATGATGAAGCGTGTAGGTTTCTCATCTGAAAAAGCGGGTGCGGTAGAAGTTGCTTCATCAGTAAATGGACAAATTATGCCCCCAGTCATGGGTGCTGCCGCGTTTTTAATGGTTGAATATGTCGGCATTCCTTATGTGGAAATCATTAAACATGCCTTCCTGCCTGCAGCCATTTCTTATATTGCTTTACTCTATATCGTACATTTAGAAGCACTCAAACTGGGCATGCAACCCATTGGTAATTACCAGCCCAAGCCTTGGTTACGCCGCTTAACAGGCTTTGCCTTTGGTGCGGCACTGATTTCAGGGATCTCATTACTGGTTTACTACGGCTTAGGCTGGCTTAAGCCCGCGCTAGGTGAACATGCTCTATTAGGTGTGGGTACTTTATTGAGTATTACTTACCTAGGCTTGTTAAAAATTGCAGCGAGCAACCCACCTCTGCCAGTCGAGGATGCAAGCAAACCTTTAGAAGAGCTGCCTAAAACGCGCACCGTTTTATTATCGGGCCTACACTTTATTTTACCTGTTGTAGTACTCGTTTGGTGCCTAATGATTGAGCGTTTATCCCCTGGCTTATCGGCTTTTTGGGGTAGCGTGATGCTTATTTTTATTCTGTTGACCCAGCGTCCTATTTTAACTTGGATGCGTACTGACCGCAGTTATGATCACGGCGGCTGGCTGGATGGATTAATCGATTTGCGTGAAGGCATGATTGCCGGTGCGCGTAATATGATTGGTATTGGTATCGCAACTGCCGCAGCGGGAGTCATCGTTGGTGCTGTTTCACAAACAGGTGTGGGGCTCGTATTAGCAGATTTAGTTGAATTACTCTCTATGGGTAACTTGTTGTTAATGCTGGTCTTTACTGCCATATTCAGTTTGATTTTGGGTATGGGTTTACCCACTACAGCCAACTATATTGTTGTTTCTAGCCTGTTAGCGCCTGTTGTTGTTGCTCTCGGTCAGCAAAACGGTCTGATTGTTCCGTTAATTGCTGTACACCTCTTTGTGTTCTATTTTGGCATCATGGCAGATGTAACTCCTCCCGTAGGCTTAGCTTCCTTTGCTGCAGCTGCAGTATCTAAAGGCGATCCAATTAAAACTGGAGTGCAAGCCTTCTATTACAGCTTACGTACTGCAGCGTTGCCATTTTTGTTTATTTTCAATACAGACTTACTACTCATTAATATCGGTGTAATGCACGGTATATTAATCTTTATTGTAGCGACAATAGCCATGCTCATTTTCGCCGCAGGCACGCAAGGTTGGTTTGTTACACGCAGCCGTTGGTATGAAAGTGTCTTACTATTATTAGTCGCCTTTACCTTGTTTAGACCTGGGTTTTGGATGGATATTGTGCATGATCCCTATCAAGATATACCGCCAAGCCAACTGCAACAGGCTCTAGGCAGTGTTGATGAAGGCAGTCAACTGCGTCTACGTATTCAAGGTGAAGATGAACTGGGCGAGCCGCGTGAGTTTGTTATTTTACTGCCTGTTCCTGCGGGTGAAACAGGGGAAGCACGGATGCAAGCACTGGGCTTAATGTTGATTGAAGAAGACGGTAAGACATTGATTGATAGCGTAGCTTTCGCCAGCCAAGCAGCAGATTTAGGCTTAGAGTTTGATCAGCAAATTTTACTCGTACGCGCGCCCACAGACAGGATGCGCAAAGAAATCATGTGGATCCCAGGCTTACTACTACTCTTAGCTGTTAGTGCATTACAGTGGCGTAGAAAACGCCTACAACAGTCATCACACTATAATAACGACACACATGTCGCTCTCTAATTTAAAATATGTAGGCAGAGTATGAAGCAATCAATATTAGTTACAGGTGGTGCAGGTTATATTGGTTCACACACCACACTGGCTCTGCTGGAAGCAGGTCATGATGTTATTGTGTTAGATAATTTAGCTAATAGCTCTCTAGAGTCATTGCGTCGTGTTGAAAAAATCTGTGGTAAAGCAGCCACTTTTATTGAGGGCGATATACGCGACCGTGAATTACTCGACTCAATTTTTGCACGTTACCCAATTGAAGCTGTACTGCACTTCGCTGGCTTAAAAGCCGTTGGGGAAAGCGTGCAATTACCATTACATTATTATGAGAATAATGTCAGTGGCAGTGTTGTTCTATTTCAAGCGATGGCTGCAGCAAATGTATTTAACTTAGTTTTTAGCTCATCAGCTACAGTCTATGGTGAACCAAAAGAAATGCCGATTAGTGAGGATTGCCCTACTGGTATACCCACTAACCCTTATGGTCGATCCAAATTAATGGTTGAAGAGATACTACGCGACCTAGCCCTATCAGAGTCACGCTGGAGTATCGCTCTACTGCGTTACTTCAACCCGGTAGGGGCGCACCATAGCGGCTTGATCGGTGAAGACCCTAACGGCATACCTAACAATTTATTACCCTACATCAGTCAAGTTGCAGTCGGTAAACTCAAACAATTATCTGTATACGGAAACGATTATCCAACCATCGATGGCACGGGTGTACGTGATTACATTCATGTTGTTGATCTTGCAAACGGCCACTTAAAAGCACTGAACGCTATTATCCAATCTCAAGGGGTTCATATCTGGAATCTCGGTACAGGGCAAGGCTATAGCGTATTACAAATGATTAAGGCTTTTGAAAAGGCTGCACAGGCACAGGTTCCTTATGCTGTTGTGAGCCGACGCACGGGGGATATTGCTGAGTGTTGGGCTGACCCTAAAAAAGCGGCACAAGAGCTTGGTTGGAAAGCTGAGCACAGCTTAGATGACATGATGCGTGACACTTGGCGCTGGCAGAAAAGCAATCCGAATGGTTTTAGTCAGTAAGCATATGAAGGCACACTCATTCTCATTAAACCTAACCCAATACCTATATACAAACTACCCTTAACCCAACCTATATAAAAAAAGCCCCAAGACCATCACTGATCTTGGGGCTTTTTTGTGCACACCTTGTGCTGTATTGCAGTGCTGTCCTTAGCGCTGATATTGATAATGCCAGATTGTTTTATATTTGCACGCATGAAAGTTTGATTATGTGATGCAGCTCTCATTTTGAGGTGATCTTCAGCGCACCTTAAAGGTTTTAGCTGGTTATAAAGCTCTTTCTGAACTAGAAGTACGCTGGCTTTTTCTTTTCCCTCATCACCCTGAGCTCATCCGCATGACTCTTAAGTGTATTCTGCAGATGACAAGCGATCCGTTAGAGTCGCCTGTGCTGTTGCTTTTTGATTGAGCTGTTGCTTGTGCTTTTGGCTGG
>JAAZJF010000139.1 GCA_012800475.1 Gammaproteobacteria bacterium | reverse complement strand
TGCAGTTTTAAGTAACTGCAGAGCAGGGCGGATAGTGCTGGCCGTAGTGTGTACTGCGCCAGAAACCAAACCGTCCACTTCGTCTTCAGCTAGCATCATGGTGGCTAAAACCACGGTATCTTCCAGTTGCACAGCAGCTAATTGTGGCGTGAGACCTTTATCTTTACGCAGCTCAACCATCGGTGCGATAAAGCGCTGACGGATGGACTCCGGATCAATAATTTCTAAATCAGCAGGTAGCTCGATCCCTTGTGCTTTAGCAATGGCATGCACTTCTTCAGGCTTAGCCAAAAGTACACAGCGCGCAATACCGCGCTTTTGGCAAATCGCTGCCGCTTGAATGGTGCGCGGCTCATTACCTTCAGGTAATACAATACGCTTATTGGCTTGTTGCGCGCGCTTCACCAGTTGGTGACGGAAGGCCGGTGGTGATAAGAGCAGTTGGCGCACAGTGCTGCAGCGCGCAGCTAACCAGTCTTGATCCAGCTGGCCAGCAATGTACTCAGTCACAGCTTTCGCACGCTCGGTGTCACTGATGGGAATGCCTTTATACAGGCGCGTCAGGTTGTAAGCCGTGTCGTATGAACCGGTCGGAACACTCATCACTGGCAAGCCACCTTTTAAGGCGCGTTCACCAATATCCATAATGCTGGGGTTGGGTGTCAGATCGCCGGTGAGGAGTAAGCCGGCCAGTAACACACCATTCATTTCTGCAAGACTGGTGGCCAAAATAATATCGTCACGGTCACCTGGGCAGACCACGAGCACACCAGGTTGTAACAGTGGAACGATATTGGCCACAGTGCGTGAGCATAAAATCACTTTTTGTACGCGGCGTTGTTCAATATCGCCTGCGTTATGCACCTTGGCTTTAATTAATTCAGCAAAATCACTGGTGCGCGCATTATTCAGTTCTTCGTTCGCAGCGATGCAGCCGATTAAATGTAAATCACCTTTGCGCAAGGCCGGTAGATGGCTTTTCAAACGCTCAATAAAGCCGTTGATGGGTGTGTCTTTGACTTTATTGATGATCACGCCCAGTACTTTTGGATCTTTAGTGCCACCAAACAGCTGTGCTTGCATTTCAATGCGGTCGGATAATACGTTCAGGTCATCGCTGCTGGGTGCGCTGACTAGAATCACTTCCGCATCCATCGTCTTGGCCAAGTGTGCGTTGATGCGTTCAGCATAATTGGCTTGGCGTGAAGGTGTCATGCCTTCAACAATAATGATGTCAAACTCAGCTTGAATTTGCTGGTGCATGCTGACGATTTCTTCCATCAACTCATCGAGCTGACCATTACCAATCATGCGCTCAACATAAGCTAAAGACAGTGCTTTAGGCTGGCGAATACCATGGGTGGCTTCCATTAGCGCGCTGGAGCGCTCCGGGCCTGTGTCATCAGGGTGCGGCTGGGCAATGGGTTTAAAAAAACCAACTTTTAAGCCTGAGCGTAACAGCGCTTGCACAACACCTAGGCTGACTGAAGATAAACCCACACCGAAACCGGTTGGAGCAAGTAAAAAAGTATGCATGAATCAAACGTCCTGTATTAAGCTTTAGCGTCAATGAGGGCTAAGGTTTCCACCGCGATTTGGCGTTCTTCGTTGGTTGGGATCACCATCACGCGCGGGTGGTTGTCAGCGCTGATAGTACCGCTAACGCCACGAGTGCACTTAGTATTCGCGTCTTCATCGAGTTTGAAATTAAATAAGCGCATGTGATCTAAGGTTTTGCTGCGCACTAAGCTGGCGTTTTCACCGATGCCGCCCGTAAAGATTAAACCATCCAGCGATGGTAGGGCGCAGGCCATACCGGCTAGCGATTTTGCTAAGCGGTAGCAGAAGACTTCAATGGCCAATGTTGCACGCTCGTCACCGGCGGTGCTGGCTTCGATCAGTGTGCGCATGTCATTTGACAGGCCAGATAAGCCCAGTAGGCCGCTTTCTTTGGTGAGGATGGTTTCAATGCGCTGAATATCCCAGCCTAGCGTACGTGATAAGTAGTTGTGCAGGCTTGGATCGACATCACCGCTGCGCGTTCCCATCACTAAACCTTCCAGTGGCGTTAGGCCCATACTGGTATCCAAGCTTTCGCCGTTGGCCACCGCGCAGGTTGAACAACCGTTGCCCAGGTGCGCAACCAGCCAGTTACTGTCTTCTACCGGCAAGCCTGTAATTGCAGCAGCTCTGCGGCTGACATACATATGGCTGGTGCCATGGAAACCATAGCGACGCACATGGTGATCGGTATACAGGTGTTCAGGCACAGCGTAACGGTAAGCGTGCGCTGGCATGGTTTGGTGGAAGGCTGTATCAAACACCGCCACTTGAGTGAGGTTGGGGTAGAGCGACATCGCCGCTTCAATACCGATTAAACCTGCAGGGTTATGCAGTGGCGCCAAAACAGCCGCGCTGCGGATCACATCAATCACTTCGCGGTTGAGTGCTGAGGCTGCGGTAAAGTGCGCACCACCATGCACTACACGGTGACCAATACTGGTTAATTTGCCGTGACTGGCTTTTTGCACCAAAGGTAATAAGCGCTCAAATGCTTCTTTATGATCAGCGCCATGCAGCTGCGCAACATGCTTTTCATCACCAAGCTGCCAGTTTAAAACCGCTTCACTGCTGCCTAAGCGCTCAGCTAAACCTTGGATTAAAAACTCATCACTGTCTTCATTGACCAAAGCAAACTTAATAGACGAGCTGCCGCTGTTGATAACCAATACGTTGCGAGACGACATGAAAGATCCTTTTGATGCATAGAAATAGGGTCAACACGACTCAATGCATAAAACAAAGAAAGTCGCATCATTTATAAAGTATCCCAATCTTCATGCGCTAGATGGATGTAGGTCAAGTGAGCATTAGTCTATTTATTCTAAAGTCGCATTAGCGCGCATGTGCAGGTAAACTTTGGTTTTCATTCATACTGATAAAGGTTTTTTATATGCTGATCACCAATCAACACGTTGTCGCCATTGACTACACGCTCAGTAACGACGCCGGTGAAGTGATTGACAGCTCTGCAGGCGCGGAGCCGTTGGTCTATTTGCATGGTGCAAGCAATATCGTTGCTGGTCTAGAAAACGCATTGACTGGCAAGGCTGTCGGTGATGAGTTAGAAGTCAGTGTTGAGCCGCAAGATGCTTACGGCGAATACAGTGCAGAACTGATTACGAACTTAGGCCGTGAAATGTTTGAAGGTGTGGATGAGCTGGAAGTGGGTATGCAGTTCCACGCATCTGCGCCAGACGGTGGTATGCAAATTGTAACCATCCGTGACATTGACGGTGACCAAGTGACTATCGATGGTAATCACCCGCTAGCCGGCCAGCAGCTGAACTTTAAAGTTAAAGTTGTCAGCATTCGTGAAGCTAGCGAAGAAGAAGTGGCCCACGGTCACGTGCACGGCGAAGGCGGTCATCAGCACTGATGTATAAGCTCAGTGCTTGATTGACAACAAAGGCACCTCAGGTGCCTTTGTTGTTTGTTGCACGCCACAAACCCTTGTGGGTTTTATCTGACCGGCACGCTTCTCTATTGGGTGAATGCTCGGAGAGTGCTATATTGGCGCGTTGATGCAGATACACAATATGTCTGGATATTCATGTTCCAACACAATACTTTTATTTAGCGGGAGTTTGCATGTCGGCTGACGATACTTTCGCCGTAGAGTTAAAAGGTGTGACCTTTCAACGCGGTTCACGAGCCATTTTTGACAATGTGGATATCCGTTTTCCGCGCGGTAAAGTCACCGGCGTGATGGGGCCTTCGGGCTGCGGTAAAACCACACTATTACGCTTGATGGCTGCACAACTGAAGCCTGCCAAAGGTGAAGTGTGGGTCAATGGTCAAAACTTACCCAGCTTATCGCGCAGTGATTTATTTGATATGCGCAAACGCTTCGGTGTGTTGTTTCAAAGTGGTGCATTGTTCACTGATTTAAATGTATTTGAAAACGTGGCATTTCCATTGCGCGTGCACACTAAACTGCCAGAAGAAATGATTCGCGATATCGTCCTGATGAAGTTGCAAGCGGTGGGTTTACGCGGTGCGGTGGAGTTGATGCCAGACGAGTTATCCGGCGGTATGAAGCGACGTGTGGCGCTGGCGCGAGCGATTGCCCTGGATCCAGATATTTTATTGTATGACGAGCCCTTTGTCGGCCAAGACCCGATCGCTAAAGGTGTGTTGGTGCGTCTGATTCGTTTACTTAATGACGCGTTGGGTATTACCAGTGTGGTGGTGTCGCATGATCTGGCGGAAACGGCGAGCATCTCTGACTACCTCTATGTGGTGGGCGACAGTAAAGTGCTGGGTGAAGGCACGCCCGATGCGTTAATGAACTCAGATAATCCACGCATCCGTCAATTTATGCAGGGCATTCCGGATGGACCTGTGGCATTTCACTTTGCTGCACCGGACTACCGTGACGACTTATTAGGAGGTCAGTAAGATGGCGCGCAAGTCGTTGTTGGATCGCATTGCCTTATTTGGCCGCTCGGGATTGGATATTTTACAGTCCATGGGTCGTTCGCTGATTTTTTTATGGCATGTATTGATCGGTCGTGGTGGCGCCGGCACGGGACTGCATTTGTTAATCAAACAATTGTATTCCGTGGGTGTATTATCACTGGCTATTATTATTGTGTCAGGCTTGTTTATCGGCATGGTGCTGGCGCTGCAAGGCTATAGCATCTTGGTGGACTTTGGTTCTGAGCAAGCGGTGGGGCAAATGGTGGCCTTGACCTTGCTACGAGAGCTTGGGCCTGTCGTCACAGCCTTGTTATTTGCTGGACGTGCAGGATCAGCGCTCACTGCAGAAATTGGCAATATGAAATCCACCGAGCAGTTATCCAGTTTGGAAATGATTGGTGTGGATCCGCTTAAATATATTATTGCACCGCGCTTGTGGGCTGGTTTTATTTCGATGCCCTTATTGGCGGCGATCTTTTCCGTCGTTGGTATTTGGGGCGGTGCGATGGTGGCTGTTGACTGGTTGGGCGTGTATGAAGGCTCATACTGGGGCAATATGGTCAGCAGTGTCGATTTTTACAATGACGTGCTCAATGGCGTCATTAAAAGTATTGTGTTTGCCTTTGTGGTGACTTGGATTGCGGTATACCAAGGCTATGATTGCGAGCCCACTTCTGAAGGTATCAGCCGTGCCACAACCCGTACCGTGGTGTATGCCTCGTTAGCGGTGTTGGGCTTAGACTTTATTTTGACTGCTTTAATGTTTGGAGATTTCTGATGCGAATTCGCGCCGTAGAGATTAGTGTGGGTGTGTTTTTGTTGGCAGGTCTTTGCGCGTTATTGCTATTGGCACTGCGTGTCAGTGGTTTAACCGTAGCCAACAACACCGATACTTATAAGTTAACTGCACACTTTGACAATATTGCGGGTCTGACCACGCGCGCTAAAGTCACGATGGCAGGCGTCACTGTGGGTAAAGTATTGGCGATCGATTTTGATACTGAGAGTTACACCGGTAAGGTCACGATGGAAGTGCAAAAACGCGTGAATAACCTACCCAGTGATACCACCGCTTCCATTCTAACCGCAGGCCTGCTGGGTGAGAAATACATCAGCTTTAGTGTCGGCGGTGATGATGAGGTCTTAAAAGACGGTGATGTGATTTACGACACGCAGTCCTCTTTGGTGCTTGAAGAGCTGATTGGTAAATTTTTAATGAATACAGTGAATCAGGATTAATGGTTATGTTAGCTTTATTACGACGCGCTGTATTAATGACGGCCTTTGCTTTTAGTGCAGTGAGCTTTGCAGCCACAGATGCTCATATTGTCATTGAGCAAACCACCGACAACTTATTGGCCGATTTACAAGCCAATAAAGCCCAGTACCGCACCGATCCAACTGCTTTTTATAATGCTATGGAAGCTATTTTAGGTCCGGTTGTGGATGCGGACGGGATTTCTAAAAGCGTGATGACCGTGCGTTACTCACGCCGCGCGACACCTGAACAAATGCAGCGTTTCCAAGAGAACTTCAAGCGCAGTTTAATGCAGTTTTACGGCAATGCATTGCTCGAATATGACAACCAAGGCATTCGCGTGTTGCCGGGTAAAACAGCCGCAGATGCGCAGCGCAGTGAAGTGCGCATGGAAATCACCGATAAGAAAGGTGTGATCTACCCTGTGTCTTACACTATGGTGAAAGTGGATGGGCAGTGGCGCATGCGTAATGTGATTATCAATGGAATCAATTTAGGTAAGCTGTTTCGAGATCAGTTCTCAGAAGCGATGCAGCGTAACGCTCAAGACTTAGACCGTGTGATTGATAACTGGATTGAAACTGTGGCTAAAACACGCGCCGCTCAGGAGGATGCGTGAGTCAGGCTCAGATTAGGCTAGATGATGCTGGGGTTTTATATCTCACAGGTGTCTTAGATCACACCAGTGGCCCAGCGTTACGCGATCAAGGACAAGCGCTGATCCGCGCTGCATCTGTCGCGACAGTGCAGGTCAATTGCGCGGGTGTAGAAAAATCAAGCAGTGTGGGTCTAGCCCTGTTGTTAGCTTTTATGCGTGATGGTCAGCAGTACGGCAAGGCGATTGAGCTGACCGAACTGCCAGACGATATGCGCAAAATTGCTCAAGTCTGTGGTTTAACCGACATTTTAGGCGTTGAGTCTTAACGCTGTGTCTGCAGTAACGATTCAATAAGTGTTAATGTAGCGGCCGCACAAAAGCTGGCCGTTGTTAATGAGGTTATGTATGCAAGGTGATGCAGTAAAACAACTCTTAGAAGAAAAACTAGAGAATACGCGTGTTGAAGTGGAAGGTGAGGGCTGTAATTTTCAGCTCAATATCATCAGTGATGATTTGTCCGCTCTGAGCCCTGTGAAGCGTCAGCAGCAGGTGTATGCGGTACTCAATCCGTGGATTGCCGATGGCAGTATCCATGCGGTGACAATGAAGTTTTATACTTGCACGGCTTGGGCCGAACGCTCTTAAAGCAACCAAACGAGACTCTAATGGATAAGCTAATTATTAGCGGAGGTCATCGTCTAGACGGTGAAATTCGTATTTCTGGCGCCAAAAACGCTGCGCTGCCTATTCTCGCAGCGACTTTATTGGCCAGCGCGCCGGTGACAGTGTGCAATTTACCGCACCTGCACGACATTACGACGATGATTGAACTCTTTGGCCGTATGGGTATTGAGCCTGTTATTGACGAAAAGCTCAGCGTGGAAATTGATCCGCGTACGATTAAAACGTTGATCGCGCCTTATGATTTAGTCAAAACGATGCGCGCTTCGATTTTAGTGTTGGGGCCGATGGTGGCGCACTTTGGTCAGGCTGAAGTGGCTTTACCCGGTGGTTGTGCGATTGGTTCACGTCCGGTGGATTTACACATTCGCGGCTTGGAAGCACTGGGTGCAGTGATTACTGTTGAAGATGGTTACATTAAAGCAAAAGCGCCAGAAGGTGGCTTGCGCGGGGGTAACTTCTTCTTTGACGTGGTCAGTGTCACCGGTACCGAAAACATCCTGATGGCCGCAACTTTAGCCAAAGGCCGCACCACTCTGGAAAACGCTGCGCGTGAGCCTGAGATTGTTGATCTGGCTAATTGCTTAATTGCAATGGGCGCTAAGATCCAAGGTGCAGGTACGGATACCATTATTATTGATGGTGTCGAGAAGCTCGGTGGTGCCACTTATCATGTAATGCCAGACCGTATTGAAACCGGTACCTACTTGGTCGCTGCAGCAGTCACTGGCGGTCGCGTAAAGCTTAAAGATACCGATCCTACGATTCTTGAAGCCGTGTTGTCGAAGCTGCAAGAAGCTGGAGCCGAGATCACCACAGGCAAAGACTGGATTGAGTTGAATATGCACGGTAAGCGCCCGACGGCGGTGAATGTGCGTACTGCGCCATACCCAGCGTTCCCAACCGATATGCAAGCGCAGTTTATCGCGATGAACGCATTGGCTGAAGGCACGGGGACAGTGATTGAAACCATCTTTGAAAACCGCTTTATGCACGCATTAGAAATGCAGCGCATGGGTGCGAAAATTCAAATTGAAGGTAACACGGCGATTGTCACAGGTATTCCACAGCTTAAAGCGGCACCCGTGATGGCAACCGATTTGCGTGCCTCGGCCAGTTTGGTGATTGCCGCCTTAATGGCTGAGGGTGACACCCTGATTGACCGTATTTATCACATTGACCGTGGTTACGAATGTATCGAGGAAAAAATGCAACTCCTTGGTGCGAAAATCCGCAGAGTACCGGGCTAGTCTTATGTTAACTATTGCATTGTCAAAAGGTCGTATCTTGGACGATACCCTGCCGCTGCTTGAGCAGGCAGGTATTGTCCCCACCGAAAATATTGAAAAAAGCCGCAAACTCATTATCAGCACTACACGTGACGATGTCCGTCTGTTGATTGTGCGCGCCACTGACGTGCCGACCTATGTTGAGTTAGGCGCAGCTGACTTGGGTGTTGCGGGTAAAGACGTACTGCTTGAGTACGGCGGACAGGGCTTATACGAGCCGCTGGATTTACAGATTGCCAAGTGCAAACTGATGACAGCCGGACCTGTGGATACCCCTGAGCCCACTGGACGTTTGCGCGTTGCGACCAAATTCGTCAATGTCGCCAAGCGTTACTATGCCGAGCAAGGCCGTCAGGTGGATATTATTAAGCTGTACGGCTCAATGGAGTTGGCACCTCTGGTGGGTTTAGCCGATAAGATCATTGACGTGGTCGATACCGGTAATACGCTGCGCGCCAATGGTTTAGAGCCACAAGAGTTGATTGCTCATATCAGCTCACGTTTGATCGTCAATCGTGCTTCGATGAAAATGAAGCATGCTGATATTCAAACGCTAATCAATACTTTGAGTGCCGCGGTTGACGCACGACACTGATTTTAAAACGCATGGGCGTACTGATGTACGTCGCCTATCTGTGTCATAGCCGAATTCATCGGGTGCCCGCGCAGAAGGTTTGCTAGTCTGGCGGCGCCCGAATGTTGACTTATTATTGAGGCCCGCTATGACTGCAGCGACTGTTGTTCGACGTTTAAATGCCCAAGATGCAGATTTTAATACCCAACTTGATCAACTTTTAAGCTGGGAGAGTGTTTCTGATGCCAGTGTCAATGAGCGCGTATTGGATATTATTGCCAATGTGCGTACGCGTGGTGATGCGGCACTAGTGGATTACACACGCCAGTTTGATGGTCTGGACGTGGCGCAGATGAGTGATTTAATTCTCAATCGCGAACGTTTAGAGCTGGCTTTGACGCGCATTACCGCAGAACAGCGCAGTGCTCTAGAAACCGCCGCGCGCCGTGTGCGTGAGTACCACGAACGTCAAGTGCAAGACTCATGGCGTTACACCGAAGCCGATGGCACGGTGTTGGGTCAGCAGGTGACTGCCTTGGATCGCGCGGGTTTATATGTGCCCGGTGGTAAAGCCTCTTATCCGTCTTCAGTTTTGATGAATGCCATTCCAGCAAAAGTTGCCGGTGTCGCTGAAGTGGTGATGGTGGTGCCTACGCCACGCGGTGAAATTAACGAGTTGGTGCTTGCTGCTGCGGCAATTGCCGGTGTGGATCGCGTCTTTACCATTGGTGGTGCGCAAGCTGTTGCTGCGCTAGCTTACGGTACTGAAAGCGTGCCGCCAGTGGATAAAATCGTCGGTCCTGGCAATATTTATGTGGCTACGGCTAAGCGTCACGTGTTTGGTAAAGTAGGCATCGATATGATTGCCGGTCCTTCAGAAATCTTAGTGGTGTGCGATGGTAAAACAGATCCTGACTGGATTGCCATGGACCTGTTTTCACAAGCTGAGCACGATGAAGACGCGCAGTCTATTTTGCTCAGTCCCGATGCAGATTTTTTAGACCGTGTTGAAGCCAGCATGCAACGCTTACTGCCAACACTGGAGCGTGAAGACATTGCCCGCACATCGTTGCGTGAGCGCGGTGCTTTGATTCATGTGGCCGATATGGCGCAAGCCATTGCTGTGGCCAACCGTATTGCTCCTGAGCACCTTGAGTTGTCTGTTGATAACCCAGAGGAGTTGTTGCCGCAGATTCGTCATGCGGGTGCTATTTTTATGGGGCGTTACACAGCTGAAGCGCTGGGCGATTACTGTGCGGGTCCCAACCACGTCTTGCCCACATCAGGTACGGCGCGTTTTTCCTCGCCTTTAGGTGTGTATGATTTCCAAAAACGCTCATCGATTATTTACTGCAGCCCAGAAGGTGCTTCTGAGTTAGGTAAAGTCGCTTCGGTGCTAGCGCGTGGTGAATCATTAACAGCACACGCCCGTTCAGCTGAATACCGTATCAAAGCAGACGATTAGCCCAGGTCAGCCGCTCAATGAGGAGCGGCGATAGAATAGTGTAGTCGCTGTGAGCGCACAGCGATCGATCCAGTTTAGGAGCGCATGACGTGAGTAAGTTTTGGAGTCCTTTTGTCAACAACTTGGTGCCTTATGTGCCAGGTGAGCAGCCGAAGATTGAGCGTTTAATTAAGCTCAACACCAATGAAAACCCCTACGGCCCTTCGCCTAAAGCGATCGCGGCGATGCAAGCACAGCTCAATGATGATCTGCGCTTATACCCTGATCCCAACAGTGACTTGCTCAAACATGCGGTGGCGGATTATTATTCTGTAGCGCCGCAATATGTGTTTGTGGGTAACGGTTCGGATGAAGTGTTGGCCCATGCGTTCCATGCATTATTTCAGCATGATAAGCCGTTATTGTTTCCTGATATCAGCTACAGTTTTTACCCTGTGTATTGCGGTTTGTATGGTATTGAACCACAGAAAATTGCACTGGATGATCACTTCCAAATCCGTGTTACTGATTACCAGCAGCCCAATGGCGGCATTATTTTCCCCAACCCCAATGCGCCGACCGGCTGCTTATTAGAGTTGGATAAAATTGAACAATTGCTGCAAGCCAACCCGGATTCTGTGGTGCTTGTAGATGAGGCGTATATTGATTTTGGTGGTGAGTCAGCGATCAGCTTGGTGAAAAAGTACGACAACTTGCTGGTGACACAAACGCTATCTAAATCGCGCTCCTTAGCTGGTTTGCGTGTCGGCATTGCGGTGGGGCATCCTGATCTGATTGAAGGGCTGGAGCGTATTAAAAACAGCTTTAACTCCTATCCTTTAGATCGCGCAGCCATTGCCGGTGCCGCAGCGGCTTTTGCCGACAGCGACCACTTCCACAGTACGCGCAATAAAGTGATTGCCAGCCGTGAATGGGTGGTAGAAGCTTTAAGTGCGTTGGATTTTGAAGTCTTACCATCAGCGGCTAACTTTGTGTTTGCGCGTCATAAAAGCCGTGACGCCAGTGAATTGGCAGCGCAGTTGCGTGAGCAAGGGGTGATTGTGCGCCACTTTACTCAGCCGCGCATCGAGCAGTTTTTACGTATCACAATTGGTACTGAAGAGCAGAACGAGACATTGATTGACGTCTTAAAGGGCTGTCTTTAAAGCATCCATACCCTGCGTTATCAGCAGGTTAAATAACCTTGAGGTGAGCCATGTACAGTGATAAAAATCTAATTTGGATTGATTTGGAAATGACCGGTTTAGATACCGACAATGACCTGATCATTGAAATGGCCACCATCGTTACCGATAGCCAACTCAACACGCTGGCCGAAGGCCCGGTGTTGGCTATTCATCAGAGCGATGAGGTTCTGGCGGGCATGGATGAGTGGAACACGCGTCAGCATGGCGGCAGCGGTTTAACACAGCGTGTGCGCGAGAGTCGTGTGAGCGAAGCGCAAGCCGAAGCACAAACCATTGCCTTTCTAGAGAAGTGGGTGCCAGCGGGCAGCTCACCCATCTGTGGTAATAGTATTTGTCAGGATCGTCGTTTTTTACACCGTCATATGCCGCAATTAGAAGCCTACTTCCATTACCGTAACTTGGATGTATCCACAGTCAAAGAGCTGGCCGCGCGCTGGGCACCAGAGATTCGTGATGGCTTTAAAAAAGGTGAAGCGCATTTAGCTTTGGCCGATATCCAAGACTCTATTGCTGAGCTGCAGTATTACCGTAAACACTTTATTCGAGGCTAAACCCTCATTTGGAAGATGCGCTTGAGAAAAAGTGCATCTTTTTGTCGGCGCATAAGACCTTTGGCTAATAAAACTGTAGTATGTAGCCTAATTTGTAAGACAAAAGACATCAGCACATATGCTAGTGGGTACTTGTGTGTGAGTGAATGTGGTCCCGTAACTAAAATCCGAGACCCACAACACCACCAAAGAGCAAGATGCACAGCGCGACTATAATAAAGAGACGGGACCTTAAATAATGGCTGCCTATGAAATACTGATTGCAGATGACCACCCATTGTTTCGCAGTGCTTTACGCCAAGCACTCACATTAAGCTTGGGTAGCACAGTACGTTTAGTTGAAGCAGAGAACATTGCTGAACTTGAAAGTTGCTTGCAGGAAAAATCAGACTGGGACTTGGTGTTATTGGATTTAAATATGCCAGGTGCGCACGGTTTTTCTGGGCTTGTGTTGCTGCGGGGGCAGTATCCACAGGTGCCGGTGGTGATGATTTCAGCGCAAGAAGAATCAACTATTATGGCGCGCGCACGTGAGTTTGGCGCCAGTGGTTTTATTCCAAAATCCAGCGCTCTAGAAGACATTCAGCAAGCGGTGCAAATCGTTTTGGATGGTGATGTGTGGTGGCCTGCACAAACTGCAGCATCAGCAGCAGTGACAGCCGATGAAAAAGCCGCCAGTGCAGGGTTAGCCAGCCTGACGCCACAACAGTTTCGCGTGCTGACGATGGTGTGTGATGGTTTGCTTAATAAGCAGATTGCCTATGATTTAAATGTTTCGGAAGCGACGGTAAAAGCGCACGTTACAGCTATTTTTCGTAAGCTCAATGTACGCACTCGCACCCAAGCTGCTTTATTACTGCAGCAGATGGAATCCATTCCACAGAGCGAATAATCATCCGCATGTGCAGTGCATGTGGCAATGCCAGGCTGGACTGCATGCGATGTATTTTAACGGTTACGCCTAAGGTCAGTATGTCTCCATTTAAAGGTCAAGCGGGTGTGCGTCGTATCGTTAATGCTGCAGGTTATTCTGTTGCAGGCTTGCGCGCTGCATTTGTGGGTGAAGCAGCGTTTCGTCAGCTGTTATTGCTCAATGCTATTTTGATACCTATAAGCTTTATGCTTGAGGTGTCGCGCGGCGAACGCGCTTTAATGGTCGCCGTGTGTTTACTATCGCTGATTATCGAGTTATTTAATTCAGCGATTGAAGCGGCGATTGACCGTATTTCTCTAGAGCACCATCCGCTCTCAAAAAATGCTAAAGATATGGGCAGTGCTGCGCAAATGGTTGGCATGACCGCAATTGCAGCGGTCTGGGCCATTATTTTGCTCGGCTGAATGTCGTCTAGCGTGGTTAATCCTTAACTGCGCTAACCCCTGCCAAGGTGGTAAAGGATGTATCTTTGGCGGTCAGTAAAAAATCTTGCATAAAGGCTGCGTCGAGCATATCGGTGCGTACGGCCGCATAGAGCGTAGAAAACAACCCCTTCTCACCTAAACGCCGAGCGCTGACATAGCCTTTGGAATTGTACTCATGCAAAGCCCAATTGGGCAGACAGCACACACCACGGCCACTGGCGACGAGTTGCATCATCATCACCGTCAATTCCGAGGTGCGCACTTGGGCCGGTTCAATATCGGCGGGTTCTAAGAAGTGATTGAAAATATCTAAACGGTCGTGTTCGACAGGGTAGATGATCAGTGTTTCGTCGCGTAAATCTTCGGGCTCAACATAGGCTTTGTGTGCCAGTGGATGCTGTTTAGCCACTGCCAATAAGGCTTCGTAGGCAAAGAGTGGAATATAGCTGATACCCGTCATCTCAACAGGGTCTGACGTCACGACTAAATCTAAATCCCCGCGCGCCAGAGCGGGCAGGGGCGCAAAGGAAAAGCCTGAGGCTAAATCCAGCTCGACTTCGGGCCATGCATCGCGAAACTGATCAATGGTGGGCATCAGCCACTGAAAGCAACTGTGGCACTCAATGGCCATATGCAAGCGTCCCGCCGAGCCACCTTGTAAGCGGGTGATATCACGGGCGGCGCTGCGCATCAGTGGCAGCACTTCATCGGCCAGTCTGAGTAAGCGTAAGCCGGCGCTGGTGAAGCGTACGGGTTTAGTTTTGCGCACAAAGAGCTGCATATCGAGACGCTCTTCCATTTCTTTAAACTGATGCGAGAGTGCGGATTGAGTTAGATGCAAGCGCTCTGCTGCCTCGACTAAGCTGCCGGCATCGCGCAAAGCGCTCAGTGTTTTGAGGTGACGAATATCCAGCATAAGAAATCCTTAAATAAAAACATGAGTAAAACTGTTTATTAATAATAATCCATTGAGTTTATCTCATCTTACCCAATCTTGACCCCCATCGAGTGCAAGCGATAGTCTGCAATGTGATTCTTGAATTAGGAGTGTGCATGTCCGTTTCACTTGATCGTTTATATTCCTTCCGGCGTTGTCCGTACGCCATGCGCGCGCGTCTAGGTATTGTGTTTGCTGAGCTCAGCGTTGAATTACGTGAGATTGAATTAAAAAACAAACCTGCGCCTATGTTGGCCATCAGCCCTAAGGGCACAGTGCCGGTTCTGCAGCTGAGTGCTAGCGATGGTACAAGCGGGCGTGTGCTGGAGGAAAGTCAGGATATCCTGATGTGGGCGCTCGAGCGGCATGATCCGCAGGGCTTGCTCGATACTGACTTAAGCCGTGCGCAGGCTTTGATTCAGCACAATGATGATGAGTTTAAGTATTGGCTTGATCGCTATAAGTACGCCGACCGTCATCCACAGCAGACGCAGCTTGAATACCGCCAGCAAGGTGAAGTGTTCTTGCAGCAGTTAGAACAGTTGCTTACAGAACACAGCTATCTGCTGGGTGACCGCATCAGCGTAGCTGATATTGCGATCATGCCTTTTGTGCGCCAGTTTGCGCATGTGGATCGGGAGGTGTTTTTCAGCTTGCCGTATCCGTACCTGCAGCAATGGCTGACCCGTTGGTTGGAGCATCCTGCGTTTATCCAAGTAATGTATAAGTTTAAACCTTGGCAAGAGGGTGATGAGCGGGTCGTGTTTCCACTGGAAACTCACTGAGCGTGGTGCGCTTAACCTCAAACAAAAAATTTATCGAATTCGAATGCATTTTTTAGATCGTGAAGCAGGTTTGCCAGTATTTTTTAAATATGCTTATTTAATTATATTTATTTTAACAGCCGTTTTTTTCTTTATGATATTTGAATAGAGATAGATGCTTAAATCTCTACTGTGCTGAATCTTTATGGTGATAGAGATACATGTATGGAGCTCGTCTGAAGTGCAAGTTAAGGCTGTGTTAGCGCACTGCTATATAGCCTTAACTCACATTTTGCGAGTGCTAGCAGTTATTGAATAGCTAGTAGTTTAACTTCAAATATCAGCACTGAGCCTGGTGGTATTTTACCTGCGGCACTATTGCCATAGGCTAAGTGAGATGGAATAAAAAACTTAAACTGATCACCTTCATTCATCAGTTGTACTCCTTCAGTCCAGCCTTTAATAACTTGATTTAAAGGGAAACTAATGGGCTGCTTACGCTCTACAGAACTATCAAACACAGTGCCATCTAGAAGAGTACCGTGATAATGCACTTGGACTGTAGAGCTGGCGCTCGGGTGACGACTTCCCGTGCCTTTTTTAAGTACTTGATACTGTAAGCCTGATGTGGTTTCGGTGATATCTGCCTGTGTTTTATTGGTCATTAAAAAAGCATGGCCTGCTGCAATATGACCCTGTGCTATTTTTTTATTTTTAGCACTTTTTATTAGATAAAAAACAACTAAAATAATAACAACAACTAAAATAATACTATTCATTCAGAGTTCTGCTCATATGGGTTTTTTGTATTCTAACACTTGAGTTTTTTTGAAGTACAACAGGTTGGATTTTTAGGTGATCTATGCGCATGGTTTTGCACGATCACAAAGCTGCGGCTAAACCCAGCCAAGGCTTGCTGTGAGCAGCAGTGAGCCATTGATCAATCATTCAGGTGTTCAATCCATCCGTACGCCACTCTGGCTGGCTATGTTGCATTGCCCTTTGGCTCAACAGAGCAATGAGCAAAAATCATCTACGACTAAAGTCTATAGTCAATATGAGGTTTTTATT
>JAAZJF010000138.1 GCA_012800475.1 Gammaproteobacteria bacterium | reverse complement strand
TAACCATTGATATGCTCGGTGCTGCCGGCCGTTTGGGTTTGCCACGACGTATGGTGAAACAACCTGCCTCATTACCTGTTCGGGTGATGGGTATTGAATTCCCTAACCCTGTTGGTTTAGCCGCTGGGCTCGATAAAAATGGCGATGCTATTTTAGGTTTATCAGGATTAGGTTTTGGCTTTGTTGAGATTGGCACGGTCACACCGCGTGGACAGCCTGGCAACCCCAAACCACGTCTATTTCGTTTACCTGCTGCGCAAGGTGTGATCAATCGTATGGGGTTTAACAACCTCGGTGTGGATCATCTGGTTGAGCGGGTTAAAAACGCCAAGTTCTCTGGCGTGCTGGGTATCAATATTGGTAAAAATGTCGATACGCCCGTGGAAAAAGCCGTAGATGACTACTTGTTGTGCATGGAAAAAGTATATAGCCATGCCAGTTACATCACCGTCAATGTCAGCTCACCCAATACGCCAGGCCTACGCTCGTTGCAGTTTGGCGACTCATTGAAAAACTTACTCAGTGCTTTACGTCAACGTCAGGAAGAGTTGACTGCATTGCATGGCAAACTTGTGCCTTTAGCGATTAAAATCGCTCCCGATATGAGTGATGAAGAAATCACCGAAGTCGCAAGCATCTTGCTCGAGACGGGCATGAATGCAGTGATAGCGACCAACACCACGGTATCGCGTGCAGGTGTTGAAGGCATGTTGCATGCAAACGAAGCGGGTGGCTTATCCGGCGCGCCGGTACGTGAGCAAAGTACGCATGTCGTGCGTGTACTCGCGCAAACCTTAGGCGGTCGCATACCGATTATCGCTGCAGGTGGGATTACACAAGGCGAGCATGCCGCAGAAAAAATTGAAGCCGGTGCAAGCTTAGTTCAAGTCTACTCAGGCTTTATTTATCGCGGTCCAGAATTGATTCGTGAATCTGTGGATGCTATTGCTGCAGTATTACGTGATAAAAATTAACGAATGTACAGCCTAATCACGTGAGGCCTGCATAAGTACCTCACGTGATGCACTTAGAGCTAAACTAGCCTACGGCATTGAGTTCATTAAGCCGTTGCAGGCCAGCTGTGCCGCGGTAACCATCCCAGTTATCACCACGACCTTCACGCCAGCCGTTTAACCAAGCTTGGCGCGCAGTTGCTAAATTAAATGGACAGAGTTCACGCGATTTGCCTGTGACACCATGTTGGTAGCCACGTAAAAAAGCACGTTCTAACGGATCACGCTTGAGTCTTCTCATTGGGTATTGCCCTCAGTTATTGACTAAAATGTTGCCGCAGGCTTTAGAGTAAAGCCTTATACTGTACAGTTAAGAAACTCATATGCTCCAAGACGAGTTCCAAGCAGTGCAAAGACCAGCACGCTCACATCAGTTCTAACCAATGTGCAGCAGATATGAAATGATTGTTTTCGTATAAAGCATTGCTTTTTTTGCACTTGAGGGCATAAGTAACCCTATGTTTCATGGGCTGACAGATTAAGACGCTCTTTATGCGCACGATTAAGCCACGCAGTAACACATTATATAATGATAAAGAATTCGAACTGGCGTCAACAAACTGATGAAAGGTCACTTATGTGCTCATCAGTCACGCCAGCTATAGACACTCAATTAAGTACCCCTGGAAATTTTATGCCGGCCAATAAAGAAGTAGAACTGTATCTAACATGCCCCAAAAGCCTTGAGGGTCTGTTGCTTGATGAAGCACAGTCGCTTGGCCTCACTGATGCTCGCGAGCAATTATCGGGTGTGTCAGGTCGTGGCACCATGCAAGCGGCTTATCGCTTGTGCTTATGGTCACGCTTGGCAAACCGCGTTTTGTTGGTGCTCAAGCGCTTTAGTGTGAAAACAGTGGAGGATCTGTATCACGGTGTGAATGACATCGACTGGGCTGAGCACTTACAAGCCAACGGCACATTGTCCGTTGAGTTTACCGGTCGCGGCTCGGGCATTGATAACACCCACTTTGGTGCGTTGAAAGTTAAAGATGCCATTGTCGATGCTTTGCGTGATAACGATGGCAATCGTCCTTCCGTAGATAAAATCAGCCCTGATATCCGCATCCACTTGCACCTCAATCGCGGTGAAGCCACGCTGTCTTTGGATTTATCAGGTACAAGCTTGCATCAACGTGGTTATCGTTTGCAGCAGGGTGCCGCCCCCTTAAAAGAAAACCTGGCTGCCGCTATTTTATTGCGCGCGGGCTGGCCTGCATTGGCTAAGCAAGGCGCTGCACTGGCTGACCCTATGTGTGGTGTAGGTACCTTTCTAATTGAAGGTGCGATGATGGCTGCGGATATTGCACCTAACTTACGCCGCGAGCGCTGGGGCTTTACCAACTGGTTAGGTCATAACCCTGAAGATTGGCAGCCACTGTATGACCAAGCGCAAGAGCGCGCCGCAATTGGTTTAGCTCAACCGCCATTATGGATTCGCGGTTATGAAGGTGATCCACGCTTGATTCAGCCTGCTCGCAATAATATCGAGCGTGCAGGATTGTCCAGCTGGGTGAATATTTACCAGGGTGAATTAGCAACCTTTGAGCCCAAGCCTGATCAAGGGCAAACGGGTCTTGTGGTCACTAACCCACCTTATGGCGAGCGTTTAGGCGATGAAGCCAGCTTGCTGTATCTCTACCAATACCTCGGTGAGCGTTTACGTACCGCCTGTTTGGGTTGGGAAGCTGCAGTCTTTACCGGTGCGCCAGAACTGGGTAAGCGCATGGGTTTACGCAGTCATAAGCAATATTCGCTATTTAATGGTGCGCTGCCATGTCGTTTATTGTTATTCCAAGTACAGCCCGAGCGCTTTGTACTGGCGGATCGCATCACCACTCACGCTAAGCCAACCACAGCTGTGGACTCAGATGCAGCACCGCGTTTAACCGGTGAGCCAGAGCGCCATATTGCTGGCGTTGAAACCGCTCGTTTAAGTGAGGGCGGACAGATGTTTGCCAATCGCTTACAGAAAAACCTGAAGCAACTGGGTAAGTGGGCGCGTAAAGAGCAGGTTGAGTGCTACCGTTTATACGATGCCGATATGCCTGAATATGCCTTGGCCGTTGATATCTATGCGGATTGGGTGCATGTACAAGAATACGCTGCACCCAAAACAATTGACCCTGAAAAAGCGAAAGGCCGTTTTTTAGATGCGTTGGCGGCCATCCCAACAGTATTGGACGTAGCGCCTGAGCGTATTGTTATTAAACGCCGTGAGCGACAAGCGGGCACGCGTCAGTATGAGCGTCAAGCGGAACGCGGCCAGTTTATGCACATCACTGAAGGCGGCGTGAAGCTGCTGGTCAACTTAACGGACTATTTGGATACTGGGGTTTTTCTAGATCACCGTCCAATGCGCATGCGCATCCAACAGGAAGCAGCTGGCAAGCGCTTTTTAAACTTGTTTTGCTACACTGCGGCAGCCACAGTACATGCGGCCAAAGGTGGCGCGCGCACCACAACCAGTGTAGATCTTTCTAAGACGTACCTCGATTGGGCTAAACGTAATTTGGCGCTCAATGGTTTCTCTGACAAACACAGTCTAGTGCATGCGGATGTGATGGCCTGGTTGGAAAATGACCGCGAGATATACGACCTGATTTTCGTCGATCCACCCACATTTTCCAACTCCAAGCGCATGGAAGATGTGTTTGATATTCAGCGAGATCATATTGTGTTGCTTGATCGTGCAATGGCGCGCCTTGCACCCGGTGGTAGTTTGTATTTCTCCAATAACTTCCGTCGCTTTGTGATGGATGAGAGCATTGAAGCGCGCTACCAAGTGACTAACATTAGCGCAAAAACTTTTGATCCTGATTTTGCACGCAATAAAAAGATCCACCAAGCGTGGCATTTAACCCAGCGCACTGATTGATTTATATCGTGTATTGTTTAAACGGCGCGTACAATGAACAACTTGCAGATGATGCAACTTAATAACTTACAAGCAACCCACCGGGAGGTGCTTAGATGAACGATAAAACTAAAAAGACTGCTGCACCAGCAGTTGAGAAGCCGCAGAGTAATACAGCTAAGAAAGGTGCCGTCGCACCTGTTGGCGAAAAGCTGCAAAAAGTCTTAGCCCGTATGGGCTTTGGTTCGCGCCGTGACATTGAGCAATGGATCAGTGATGGCCGTGTTTTGGTCAACTCACGCGTCGCTAAGTTGGGCGCACGCGTCGACGCACTGGATGCCATCACAGTGGATGGTCGTCCGTTAAAGCAAGAAGCTGAAACCTACTTGCAGCGCCGCGTGCTGATTTATAACAAGCCTGAAGGCGAAGTGTGTACGCGTCGTGACCCAGAAGGCCGTCCAACTGTATTCGATCGCTTGCCCCGTCCACATACCGGTCGCTGGATCAATATTGGTCGTTTAGATATCAACACCACAGGTTTGTTGATGTTTACTACCGATGGTGAATTAGCCAACCGCTTAATGCACCCCTCTTATCAGATGGACCGCGAATATGCGGTGCGTGTGCGTGGCGAAGTGACTGATGAGATGATTGAAAACCTCAAGCGTGGCGTCATGCTTGAAGATGGTCCTGCTAAGTTTACTGATGTGCAAGCAGCGCCTGGCGGTGAAGGCTTTAACCGCTGGTTCCATTGCGTGGTGATGGAAGGGCGTAACCGTGAAGTGCGACGCTTATGGGAATCGCAGGATGTGGTTGTAAGTCGTTTGAAGCGTGTGCGTTTTGGACCGGTGTTCTTAACTTCAGAGCTCAGCGTAGGGCGCTGGCGTGAAATGGGACAAGCCGAAGTTGATATTCTCAGTAAGGAAGTGGGTTTAGAGCCCATTGCTTTAGCAGAAGTCAGTGAAAAAGCGAAAGACAAACTGGAGCGCCAGCAGCGTAAAATTGCTCGTCCTGTTGCTCAAGTGCGTGATAACCGTCGCCCAGAAAAGAAAACTGTTTACAGCACTCATAAAGATAAAGCTGATGAGTTTGATAGCGGTGCTCGTCGTACGCGTCCAGGCGTAACGACAACAGGCTCAAAGCCTACGCACTCTAAAAAACCAACAGTGCGTCGTTTGCGTCCAGAGTAAATTCACACACAGCTATGCGTCAATATTATGACGCATAGCTAACTTGATTGCGTCCTTTGTTCTTTGCTGCATATAAAGCTGCATCCGAACGTTGCAATACACTATTGAGTGACTCCTGCGCCTTCAGTGCTGCACAACCAATGCTTGCCGTGACACTGATGACACCTTGCTCATTACTGATCTGTAATGCTTCTAAGCTGGCTCTTAAGCGTTCTGCAACCACAGCTGCATCAAGACTGCAGGTGTTGGGTAAAACCACCAAGAACTCCTCGCCACCATAACGAAATAATGAATCAGAGTTACGCAGTTGTTTTTGCAACGTATGCGCTACATTGACTAATACCGTATCGCCTGTGCTATGGCCGTAGGTGTCATTAATGCGCTTAAAATAATCAATATCGACCATTAACACTGACAAAGCTTGATTGTGGCGTTGTGCAATAGCGATATCGCGCTCTAAAGTGCTCTGCATCGATATGCGGTTGCCGGCACCTGTCAGTGGATCTTTCATCGCATTGTGTAGAGCGGTGCTATACAACAAAGCATTACGCAAGGGTAAAACCAAGCTGGACATAATCGACTCAAGATTACTCAGCTCAATATCATCAAATCGTTGCGCTCGCGTAAAAGTGATCTCACCTAAAAACTCAGTTTGATAATTCAAGGTGTACTGTATGTGGTGTGTACTATTGGCACCTAAAGCCACAGTCTCATTATGAGTGCTGTGATTAAAACTCAGTGAGTCAAAAGCAACAAGACGTTGTGACGTGTTAAAAACAGTGTTAACACAGTGCGCAAATCCAGTGAGCTTTGTAATTGCATCAATAACTGCTGACGCACCTCTGCAGCAGATAACACCAGCAGTGGCTGTGGGCAAACAGGCTCTTTAACTTGCTTTGCTGATTTTTGATCAATATAAATCACATTGGATATGGGTTGTGTATGCATGATAGTGCTTCACCTTAAGTGATAGTGCTTAGAGTTAAGCGATTATCGTGCCAACTTTTAAAACCCTTATAAATCAAAGACTTATGTTTTAAGTATGCAGGCATCGTCAAAAAGATTGCAAAACGCCACTATGCTGCTGGCAGCCACTTAATATGCGCGGCGATATTATGACGCTGACAAGGAAGATTAAGTATAGACAGGGGGTTGTGCGAAACCTGCAGCACAGCGGTGTACTGTGCTGCAAGGCTACTACTGTGCGTTAAAAGCTTGCCCAGTCACACCCGTGCTATCGGGACCCATCAGGTAGAGGTACAGCGGCATAATCTCAGCCGGTGTTGGATTGTTATCGGGGTTTTCACCAGGATACGCATGAGCGCGCATATCAGTGCGGGTTGCGCCAGGATTCAGGCTGTTAGCGCGGATAGGGGTATCGTCCATTTCATCGGCCATCACTTGCATTAGGCCTTCGGTAGCAAACTTAGAGACCGCATAGGCTCCCCAGTAGGCACGCCCCTGACGACCCACGCTGCTGGACGTGAAAATCACCGAAGCATCCGCTGACAGCCGCAGTAAAGGCAGCATGGCGCTGTTGAGCATAAACATGGCATTGACATTGATTTGCATGACTTTGGCAAAGTTCTCGCCAGCTAACTGCTCTAGCGGTGTACGAGGACCCAAAATAGATGCATTGTGCAGCAGGCCATCTAAATGACCCAACTCCGCCTCAACCATCGCAGCCAGTTCGGTATAAGCTTCAGGGCTCGCCTTTTCAAGGTCTAGAGGAATGACCACCGGCTCAGGATGGCCTGCGGCGACAATTTCATCGTAGACCGCATTGAGATACTTTTCTGTCTTGCCAAGCAATAATACAGTAGCGCCATAAGCCGCATAAGTGCGCGCAGCTTGTGCGCCAATCCCGCGGCCCGCACCAGTGATCAGTATTTTTCGGCCATTTAAGAGGCCCGCAGGTGCAGTATAATCAAACATAAGGTCTCTCTTTAAAATCAATCAAGTCAGCGCAGCCACTCAAGTCGATTGCTGTTATTTATAGCCAACAATCAACATGTGCGCTGTGCTTCTAATAAGAGTTTTAACTCACTGATGCAATCGATCACTGCGTCAGCGCCCCAATTGGCTGGGTTGTCATCGGGTCGGTTGTAACCATAACGCACGGCCACGGTATGCATTTGCGCAGCACGGCCCGCATCAATATCGCGCTGATCATCACCGACATACATCACTTGGCGTGGATCAAGCTGCAGTTGCCCACACGCCAGCAATAACATATCTGGCGCGGGCTTGCTCTGTGCAACATGATCAGGGCAAAGCAACACTGCACTGCGCGAGGACAGATTTAAAGCCTCCATAATAGGCTGCGCAAAACGCAACGGCTTATTGGTGGCGACACCCCAGCGCATACCGGCATCATCAAGGTCGCGCAGTAGATCTAGAATCCCAGGGAAGGGCTCAGTGTATTGAGCATGTTGCTGATCGTAACGCGCTAAAAAGTCATCGCGTAATGCTGTAGCAGTTGTAGTATCGAGCTCAGCGTCAGCAAATGCATAGTTCACCATGGCCTGCGCGCCAGCTGAAATATGCTGTCGAAACTCAGCTTCATTGTCGCAGGGCGCTAAGCCCTGATCAGCACGCATACTTTGAATAATGGCGTAAAAATCTTTCGCCGTATCCAGCAATGTACCGTCCATATCAAACAAAACAGCTTCAATGCGCATTAGCGGTCCTTCGTGGTGTGCATCATATAATTGACGTCCACATCGGCTTCAAGCTTATAGCGCTTGGTTAAAGGGTTGTAAGTCAGGCCGATAATATCCTGAACTTCCAGCCCCGCAGTACGGCTCCAAGCTCCCAGCTCAGATGGGCGAATAAACTTTTTAAAATCATGCGTGCCGCGCGGCAGCATGCGCATAATGTATTCGGCACCAATAATAGCAAATAAATAGGCCTTAGGATTGCGGTTAATGGTTGAGAAAAAAACATGGCCGCCAGGCTTCACAAGGCTGTAGCACGCCTGAATAATTGAAGCGGGATCGGGCACGTGCTCAAGCATTTCTAAACAGGTCACCACATCAAATTGGCCAGGCATTTCTTCAGCTAAGGCCTCAGCTGTGATCTGTCGATAGGTGACCTCAACACCGCTTTCAAGCTGATGTAGGCGGGCCACAGCCAAGGGCGCTTCACCCATATCAATACCCGTGACTTCTGCGCCACGCTGGGCCATAGCTTCACTTAAAATGCCGCCACCACAGCCTACATCCAGCACTTTTTGACCGGTTAGAGGTGTACGCTCATTGATCCAGTTAACACGCAAGGGGTTGATATCATGCAGCGGTTTAAACTCACTTTCACGATCCCACCAACGGTGAGCTAACGCTTCAAACTTCGCAATTTCAGCATGGTCTACATTGCTCATAACCCAGTCCTATACGATATATGCCGTGATTTAAGATGCACATAATGCCAGTTTTTTGGGGTTTTTGCTTTAGTGTTCCAAGCCAGATGCGCCATACCTGCGGATTAAGCATCAAGCCAGGTATGTGCTGCGCTTATTTTGCTGCTATTTTATGTCCCCAGGCGCGTGCGTTAGCTATGATTTTCTGTTCGTCCATACGCACCAGCTTGCGGTGTTTGAGCAGTTGCTTACCGCCCACCCAGACATGCTCAACACAACGGTAGCCAGCAGCGTAAATCAATTGAGAGACAGGATCGTATACCGGCTGCACAGATAAATCATTGAAATCAAATGCCGTGATATCCGCCAGTTTCCCCACTTCTAGCGAGCCGGTTTGCGCATCGATGCCGAGCGCTCGCGCACCATTTAAGGTTGCCATGCGCAAAGCTTGATGTGCATTCATTGCGCTGGCGGAGTGGGCAACAGCCTTGGCCAGTAAAGCCGCGGTACGTGTTTCACTCAGTAGATCGAGGTTGTTATTGCTGGCAGCGCCATCAGTACCTATCGCGATATTCACTCCAGCCTGCCATAAGCGCTCAATTGGACAAAAACCACTGGCTAATTTCAGATTGGATTCAGGGCAATGAATCACACTGGTATTGGTATGCACCAGCATCGCTATATCGTTGTCATCGACCTGCGTCATATGCACTGCTTGAAAGCGCGGACCGAGTAGACCTAAACGCTCAAGCCGAGCGAGAGGCCGCTCACCGTGCTTTTTAATACTGTGCTGAACCTCTGCAGCTGTTTCATGCACATGCATTTGTACCGGAGCATCCAATTGCGCGGCCAGCATAGCAATATGGCTTAACCCGGCATCATCAACTGTATAAGGCGCATGCGGACCAAAACCGAGGGTCAGTCGTGGATGTTGTTTCAAGTCATCGAACAGCTGTAAACCTTCGCGCAACGCTTGATCACTGTCGCGGGCGCCAGGAACAGGGAAGTCCAGCATCGGCACAGTGATTTGAGCTCGCATGCCACTGCTGTGTACTTGTTGGCAGACAATATCTGGGAAAAAATACATATCTGAAAAACAGCTGATGCCGTTTTTAAGTTGTTCAGCAATCGCTAAATCAGTGCCGTCACGAATAAACTCTTCATCCACCCACTGCGCTTCAGCTGGCCATATGTGCTCTTTAAGCCAGGTATGCAAAGAGGTGTCATCTGCGATCCCGCGAAATAAACTCATGGCGGCATGACCGTGGGCATTAATAAGGCCCGGCGTCAGTAGTGTATTGGGGAGTTCGCGAATATCAGCGCAGGGGTACTTTAATGCTTGTTCGCGTGGTGCAATTAAAGCAATGCGATCGCCGCGAATTCCCAGGGCATAGTTTTTCAGTACAACACCTGCAGGCTCCACAGGCACCAGCCACTCGGGCAACAATAAACAATCTAAGGGTGAGTGGGGCATGGGTGATTTTCCTGCTAAATAAAGTGAACTGGCACAGTTTATCTGTTTAAGACATACATGCGGTTGACGCCAACACCTATGAGTAAGGCACAGTTTTGCTGCTGGGGTGAGCTTTATATAGCTGCATGTTGTACAAGTTGTTTATGTATAAAACACCCCGATTTAGCTTTATAGCGAACTCATTAAAATAACGCCAATAGGCTAAAACTAACAAAAGCCACGGCCTAGGTTGAGCGTACTAGCGCTGCATGTGTTACTATTGGCGGCTTGAATTGGGCATGATGAATTAATAAGGAACCGAGCTTCCATGGGTGATTTGGCCAAAGAAATCCTTCCGATCAGTATCGAAGATGAAATGCGACAGTCGTACCTTGATTATGCAATGAGCGTAATTGTAGGGCGAGCGTTGCCAGATGCGCGTGACGGCTTAAAGCCTGTTCACCGCCGAGTTTTATTTGCGATGCGTGAATTGGGTAATGACTGGAATAAACCCTATAAGAAATCGGCGCGTGTCGTCGGTGACGTCATCGGTAAATATCACCCTCACGGTGATACTGCTGTTTACGACACCATAGTACGTATGGCACAGCCGTTCTCTTTACGTTACTTACTGGTCGATGGCCAAGGTAACTTCGGTTCTGTCGATGGTGATAACGCAGCAGCGATGCGTTATACCGAAGTGCGCATGACCAAGTTGGCTCATGAGCTACTGGCAGACCTTGAAAAAGAAACCGTGGACTGGGTGCCCAACTACGACGGCACCGAAATGATTCCAGCGGTACTGCCGACTCGGGTGCCAAATCTATTGGTGAACGGTTCATCAGGTATCGCTGTGGGTATGGCGACGAATATCCCGCCACACAACCTGACGGAAGTGATCAATGGCTGCTTAGCCTTAATTGATAATCCAGATATCAGCATTGATGAGTTGATGCATTTTATTCCGGGTCCTGATTTCCCAACGGCCGGTATTATCAATGGTCGCGCCGGTATTATTGAAGCCTACCGCACCGGTCGTGGCCGCATTTATATGCGTGCGCGCACCTTTATCGAAGACATTGATAAAGTCGGTGGCCGCCAGCAGATCATCATCAGTGAATTGCCGTATCAGCTCAACAAAGCGCGCTTGATCGAGAAAATTGCTGAACTGGTTAAAGAGAAGAAGCTCGAAGGCATCAGCGAATTACGTGACGAGTCTGATAAAGACGGTATGCGCGTCGTGATCGAACTGCGCCGCGGTGAAGTGCCTGAAGTGGTGCTCAACAACCTGTATGCACAAACACAAATGCAAAGTGTGTTTGGCATTAACGTGGTTGCGCTGGTTGATGGTCGTCCGCGCTTGCTTAACCTTAAAGACATGCTCGAAGTCTTTGTGCGTCACCGTCGTGAAGTGGTAACGCGTCGTACCGTGTTTGAGTTGCGTAAAGCCCGTGAGCGCGGTCATATTCTCGAAGGCCAAGCGGTTGCACTGTCAAATATTGACCCTGTGATCGCCATGATTAAAGACTCGCCCACACCCGCAGAAGCAAAAGAGCGCCTCATTGCTACGGCATGGGCATCGCAAGCTGTTGCTGACATGGTCGAGCGCTCCGGTGCCGAATCAAGCCGCCCTGAAGACTTAGATGAACAGTACGGGATGCACGATGGTTTTTACCATTTATCGCCAGAGCAAGCTCAAGCTATTCTAGATTTACGCTTGCACCGCCTGACGGGTCTTGAACATGAAAAGCTGCTGACTGAGTACCAGGAAATCCTGTCACAGATCAGCGAGCTGTTAAATATTTTGGGTGATTCTGTACGATTGCTTGAAGTGATTCGCGAAGAACTTGAAAAAGTTAAAGCCGATTACGGTGATGACCGTCGCACTGAAATCACTGCATCACGTGTTGATCTGACCATTGCTGACCTGATCACAGAAGAAGAGCGTGTTGTTACGATTTCGCGCTTAGGTTATGCAAAAAGCCAGCCATTGGATGCCTATGATGCACAGCGTCGTGGTGGTCGTGGTAAAGCAGCAACCGGTGTTAAAGACGAAGACTATGTTGAGCACCTGCTCGTTGCTAACAGTCACACCACGCTCTTGCTGTTCTCCAGCAAAGGTAAAGTGTACTGGATGCGCACCTTTGAAATCCCCGAAGCATCACGTGCTGCGCGCGGTCGTCCGATTATCAACTTGTTGCCGTTAGACGAAGGTGAGCACATTACTGCAATGCTGCCCGTAAATGAGTACACCGAAGATCACTTTATCTTTATGGCTACGGCAAAGGGTACGGTCAAGAAAACGCCGCTTGAGCAATTTAGTCGCCCACGTACTTCAGGTTTAATTGCTTTAGCACTGGATGACGATGACACCCTAATTAGCGCCTCAATTACTGATGGTGAGCGTGAAGTAATGCTGTTCTCTGATGGCGGTAAAGTCACACGCTTTGCGGAAACAGATGTGCGTGCAATGGGGCGTACAGCTCGTGGTGTACGTGGTATGCGTCTGCCTGAAGGCCAGAAGCTGATCTCCATGATTATTCCAGAACCTGACAGTGAAATCCTCACGGCATCTGAGCGCGGTTACGGTAAGCGCACAGCCATTCATGACTTCCCAAGCTACCGTCGTGGCGGGCAGGGCGTGATTGCCATGGTGTGCAGTGAGCGCAATGGTAAGCTCGTTAGTGCGATTCAAGTGCTAGACGGCGAAGAAATTATGCTGATTTCTGACCAAGGCACCTTAGTACGTACACGTGTTGATGAAGTGTCATCTTTGTCACGAAACACTCAAGGTGTGACCTTGATACGCTTAGCCAGTGATGAAAAACTTGTTGGTTTAGAGCGCGTACAAGAGCCTACTGTTGACGATGATGACCATGACATCCTGAGCGATGATGCAGAGCATGCAGTAGACGCTTCGAGCAACGAAGCACTAGCCGATCATCCAGATGACGCCAGTGAAGGTGAAGAACCGATCGCTGACGAGTCCAGCAACCCTAAAGAGTGAGAGTGCAGTGAGTAGAGTCTATAATTTTTGCGCAGGTCCTGCTGCGCTGCCTGAGGCTGTTTTAAAACAGGCACAAAGCGAGCTATTAGACTGGCATGGCAAAGGTCTATCTGTGATGGAAATGAGTCATCGCAGTGACGATTACACAGCTATTGCTCATGAAGCTGAACAGGATTTACGTGATCTGCTAAGCATCCCAAACAACTATAAAGTGTTGTTTATGCAGGGCGGTGCCAGCCAGCAGTTTGCGCAAATCCCGTTAAACTTTTTACCTGATGGCGGTTGTGCCGACTATATCGACACAGGCATTTGGTCAAAGAAAAGCATCGATGAAGCGCGCCGCTTTGGCAATATCAATGTCGCAGCCAGCGCTAAAGAGTACGACTACTTTGCCATTCCAGGCCAAAACGAGTGGAAGCTCAGTACAGATGCGGCTTACGTCCACTACGCCAGCAACGAAACCATTGGTGGTTTGCAGTTTGATTGGGTACCTGAGACGGGCGATACACCTCTGGTTGTAGACATGTCATCTGACATCCTCTCGCGCCCTCTGGACGTCAGTCAATTTGGCATGATTTACGCAGGCGCACAGAAGAACATCGGCCCAAGCGGTTTGGTGGTCGCCATTGTGCGTGAAGACTTGCTCGGTCAAGCTCGCGCCAGCTGCCCCACCATGCTCAATTACAAGGTTGCGGCTGATAATGGCTCGATGTACAACACGCCAGCGACATTCTCATGGTACCTGTCAGGCTTAGTATTCAAATGGCTTAAAGAGCAGGGTGGTCTTGCTGCGATGGCAAAAACCAACTACGCCAAGCAAGCTTTATTATATAAAGCTATTGATGACAGTGACTTTTATAGCAACCCTGTTGCGATCAATGCGCGCTCTTGGATGAACGTGCCATTTCGTTTGGCCGACGCCAAGCTTGATAAGGCTTTTCTGGCGGGTGCTGACGAACAAGGCTTGCTCAATTTGCAAGGTCACCGCTCAGTGGGTGGTATGCGCGCATCGATTTACAATGCTGTCTCAATTGAAGCAGTGGAAGCCTTGGTGGCGTATATGCAAACCTTTGAAAAGGAACACGCATAATGAGCGAGCAAGCATTACAGGCTTTACGTGTACGCATCGATAGTCTCGACGAGCAGATTCTTGAGCTTATCAGTCAGCGTGCGCGCTGCGCTCAAGAAGTAGGCCACATTAAAATGGCCACTTTAGCTGAGGGCGAAACAGCTGTTTTTTATCGTCCTGAGCGTGAAGCACAAGTACTTAAGCGCATCATGGAGCTTAATAAAGGGCCGCTGGATAACGAAGAAATGGCGCGCTTATTTCGCGAAATCATGTCGACTTGCTTAGCGCTTGAGCAGCCTTTAAAAGTTGCATACTTAGGCCCTGAAGGCACGTTCTCGCAAGCTGCCGCTCTGAAACACTTCGGGCAAGCTGTTGTTAGCAAGCCTATGGCAGCTATTGATGAGATTTTTCGTGAGGTAGCGGCTGGAGCGGTCAGCTTTGGTGTGGTGCCGGTTGAGAACTCAACAGAAGGTGCGATTAACCACACCTTAGATAGCTTCCTTGAGCATGATTTAGTGATTTGTGGCGAAGTTGAGCTGCGTATTCACCATCATTTGCTGGTTGCTGAAAACACCAAAACAGAAAAAATCTCACGTATTTATTCTCACGCACAATCATTGGCGCAGTGCCGCAAGTGGTTGGATGCGCACTATCCAAACGTTGAGCGTGTTGCAGTGTCAAGCAACGCAGAAGCAGCTAAGCGTGTGAAAAGCGAGTGGAACAGCGCGGCTATTGCTGGAGATATGGCCGCACAGCTCTATGGCCTGACAGTTCTAGCCGATAAAATTGAAGACCGCCCTGATAACTCAACGCGTTTTCTTATTATCGGTAATCAAAGCGTGCCGGTCACCGGTGATGATAAAACCTCGGTTATTATCTCCATGAGTAATAAACCAGGTGCTTTGCACGAGCTGTTAATTCCTTTTCATGCCAATGGCATTGATTTGACCCGTATTGAAACTCGACCCTCACGCAGCGGTAAGTGGACCTACGTGTTTTTTATTGATTTTATCGGCCACAAAGACGATCCGCGTGTTACTGGTGCGCTGGAGCAGATTGCGCAAGAAGCAGT
>JAAZJF010000021.1 GCA_012800475.1 Gammaproteobacteria bacterium | reverse complement strand
TATTCACGATAGTGGAAGTCCGTCTCCAATGCAAAATAGCCCTCGTATTATTCGCAGCTTCACCCTCGCCAGCTTACTCGTACTGGCTGGATGCTCATTCCCTGGCGTCCATAAAATTGATATCCAGCAAGGCAACGTTGTCACTCAAGACATGGTTGACCAATTGCGCCCCGGCATGAATACACGCCAAGTGCGCTTTATTATGGGTACTCCATTAATTGCTGATACTTTCCATAGCAATCGTTGGGATTACTTATACAGTATCCAAGTAGCCGGCGGAACACGCAAACAAGAACGTATCAGCTTAATCTTTGATGAAAACAATGAGTTACAAAGCCTAGGCGGAGATTTCGTACCGGGCATCAGTCGCGATCAGGCCATTTTAGGCCAACCCGGCACAGATGACACCCCTGAGTCGCTTGAGCAACCTAGCGCTCCTGCTACGCAGCCAACACAGCCAACACAGCCAACACAGCCAACACAGCCAACAATGGATGACTCTGCGCCAGCTGCCGGTTCACTGCAAGAGCAAATTCAGCGTGAAGTGGATGCGATGGAAACAGCGCCTATTCCAACCTCACGTTTAGAAGACGACGAAGACTAAGCTTTTAGAGTACGCCGACAGCAGCACACAGCGATTATGACTCGCTTTGTGCTGCTTTAGCTTGTGCTGCTCGTTCGGCACGCTGACGTCTGACTTCTTTAGGATCCGCCAACAAAGGCCGGTAAATTTCAATACGCTCACCCTCAGCCACAATATGCTCGTGGGGCCGCGCGATGGATTTACCAAAAATACCCAATGGGCTCTCAGCCAAATCCAAGTCCGCAAACTCTTGATCCAACCCAGAGCGCAACACTGCATCACGCGCGTTGGTGCCCTGCTCAACCTGCAACTGCACAATTTTCTGTTTATGCGCCAGCGCATACGCCACTTCGATCTGGATCATTGGCTTATCCATATATTTGTTTGGCTCGCTGACAGAACGCATCCACCATGGTGTTGGCAGCTTGGGTAAACAAAGGTCCCAGTGTTGCTTTAACAATGGGGCCAGCATAATCAAACTCTAAATCAAGACTGATTTTGCAAGCTTTTTCACCCAAAGCTTTAAACTCCCACACGCCATGCAGCTGACTGAACGGACCTTCCACCAATGCCATGCTGATACTTTCATTGAGCACTAGCGTATTTTGCGTAACAAAACGCTGTGACAAATGCCCTTTAGCAATCATCAGCGCAGCGCGCATGGAGACATCGGTATGCTCCAAAACCTCACTGGCTGAACACCAAGGTAAAAACTGCGGATAACTGGGAACATCATTAATCAATTCATACAATGCCGCAGCACTGTAAGGCAATAAAGCAGAACGTTGGATGCGCGTGGCCATAGTAATTCTTTATCCACTTATAAAAATCGTTGAACACAAGCTAAAACAGCCGCATCGGCTTGATCAACTTTCGATCAGAGACTGCATAACCCAAAAATAACCCGTCTATTGTCATGCATTCACCGCGCCCCCTCAAGCAAACAACAAAGATTCCTTGTAGACTCTCGCCAGATCTTTAATTACGTCTTATAATCATTGACTATGGCTAAACATAAAAAACAACCTCAAGGCACCATTGCGCTCAATAAAAAAGCGCTACACGATTACTTTGTCGAACAACGTATGGAGGCAGGTATTGCTCTAGCCGGCTGGGAGATTAAGAGTTTACGTGCAGGCAAAGCACAATTGGTGGACAGTTACGTCTTACTAAAAGATGGCGAAGCATGGCTCATGGGCTGTCATATCAGTCCGTTAACGGCTGCCAGCACTCATGTAATCACTGACCCAACACGCACGCGCAAGCTGCTGCTCAACCGCAATGAGCTCGACAAACTATTTTCTGGCGTACAACAAAAAGGCTACACCTGCGTTGCCTTAGCGCTGTACTGGAAAAAGCATTTAGTCAAATGTGAGATTGCGCTGGGTAAAGGTAAAAAAGATTACGATAAGCGCCACGTCGAAAAAGAACGTGACTCTAACCGTGAAATGCAGCGCGCATTACACGATCGTAAAAAAGCAATTTAACTGCCCTGCTTAAGGTCAGCGTACTACGGCGCTGACCACCCTTCCTGCGTTAAAACCTCAAGCAAACTCTGTGCTGTTTGCTCACCTTGCAGCTGACGCACCATTTCACCTTGTGGATTAACAATATAAGTCGTCGGCAAACCATGAGTTGCGGGCAAATTAAAGCGCGCTGCCGGATCATGGCTGAGCACTCTAAACTCAATACCTAAAGCTTCGCTATCAGCTAACAGCTCTGCATCTTGCAGTTGATCATAATTGACGCCCAGCACACGCACGCCCTGATCAGACAAGTCGCGGTGCATTTGATTGAGCTCTGGCACTTCTGCACGGCACGGCGCACACCACACAGCCCAATAGTTAATCACCAACCATTGATCCGCCAACCATGCAGCTGACACTGTTTGAGCATGCTGATCAACGCCTAACGGCTCGCTTCGATCACAGGCTGTCACCCACAACAGACACAGTAAGACTAAATATTTTTTCAACATGATGCTCTCTCTTGTGCAGGCATTCGCCTAACGGGTTTAGCCTGTTAGAATGCGGCATGCGTTTTTTTGAGGTTATGTCTATGTCCAATATTACCTTGTATCACTACTCACGCTGCAGTAAATCTCGCGCGGCCTTAGCCTTGCTTGAGGAGCGCGGCATTCAAGCCCATATCGTCAACTATATCGACACTCCACTCAATACTGAACAACTGACCACTTTACTGGCTCAACTTGGGCTCAGTGCGCGTGAATTGATGCGCAAAGGTGAAGCTGTATATAAGGATATGCAGCTGGATAACCCTGATTTAAGCGAAGCTGAGCTGATTCACGCAATGACGCAGGCGCCTATTTTAATGGAGCGTCCTGTATTGGTCGTTGATCAACGCGCAGCCATTGGTCGCCCTATTGATAACTTGATTGAGATTTTGCCATGAGTGCTCCCTATATTTTAGTCCTGTATTACAGCCGTCATGGTGCAACTGCCGATATGGCGCGTCATATTGCGCGTGGTGTTGAACAGGGCGGGATGGAAGCGCGTATACGCACTGTGCCTGCTGTATCGAATGAATGTGAAGCTGTAGCCCCAGAAGTACCGAGTAAAGGCGCTATGTATGCCAGTTTAGATGACCTCAAAAACTGCGCAGGCTTAGCCTTAGGCAGCCCCACACGCTTTGGTAATATGGCAGCCGCCATGAAGTACTTTTTAGACGGTACCAGTAATTTATGGCTCACAGGCGAACTGGTCAACAAACCGGCTGGCGTCTTCACCTCAACCTCCAGCTTACATGGTGGTCAAGAAAGCACTCTGCTGAGCATGATGCTGCCTTTGTTGCACCATGGCATGCTGATTTGCGGCCTACCCTATAGCGAACCTGCTCTGCTGAGCACACAAGCCGGCGGCACTCCCTATGGACCTAGCCATGTCGCCGGTGCTGATAGCAAACGACCGCTGGATGCTGATGAAGTCAGCTTGTGCCAAGCCTTAGGCCAACGCTTAGCCCAATTTGCGCTACAACTGGAGACTCCCCGTGGCTAAAAGACCTGCTAAACCCTTACCTGCACTCAGCTGGCTCGAACCGCGTTTGCGTATCAGCCGTATTTTGAGCTTATGCTCTTTAGCGGCGTTGGCAGCATTGATTATTGTCTGGAACTTGTTTTTTATTGAACGACCCAATGCACCGGGCATGGGTGCTGTCGCCATTATTTGTATTGCCCTGTTTCCTTTACTGATCGTGGCATTGGGGATGATTTTAGGCTCAGAGAAAACACATATTTGGGCCTGTATTTTAATCAATATCTACTTTGTGCACGGTGTCGTAGCCAGTTTTTCACCGACGCAAGCTTGGCTGGGCTATCTGGAAACCTTGTTCAGTGTAGTGTTGTTTTGCAGCGCTTTTATTCATACGCTGTGGAGCTTTAAATACAAACGTAAACTGGCCGGCGAACCCTAAAACACAGCCAGCACGCAAAAAAAAGCCGCTGATGCATCACTGCACAGCGGCTTTTTTGTCACACTTCACACTACCAGTGCGCTTAGCTTTCTAAGTATTTTTCCGCATCCAGGGCTGCCATACAACCTGCACCAGCTGATGTAATGGCTTGACGGTAGACATTATCCGCCACATCACCTGCGGCAAATACACCTGCAATACTGGTTGCTGTAGCATTACCTTCACGGCCACTGCGCACCACCATATAACCGTCTTTGAGCTCAAGCTGACCTTCAAAGAGACTTGTGTTGGGCGTATGTCCAATGGCGACAAACAAACCATCAACCGTTAAGTCGTGCTTGCTGCCATCATTATTTAATAAACGCACACCTGTCACACCCATATCATCGCCTAACACCTCATCCACTTGTGCATTGAGTGCTAAAACAATTTTACCTTCGGCCACTTTAGCTTGCAGTTTATCTTGCAATATTTTCTCAGCGCGGAAGGTTTCACGACGGTGAATCAAGGTGACTTTGCTAGCAATATTCGACAAGTACAGGGCTTCTTCAACGGCTGTATTACCACCACCCACTACAGCGACTTCACGGTTACGGTAGAAAAAACCATCGCACGTCGCACAGGCAGACACACCTTTACCCATAAAGGCTTCTTCTGATGGCAAGCCTAAATAGCGCGCACTGGCACCTGTAGCAATAATCAAAGCATCACAAGTATAGGTTGCGCTGTCGCCGATTAAGGTAAAAGGTTTGCTGTCCAATTGCGCCGTATGAATATGATCAAACACAATTTCGGTTTCAAAACGCTCAGCGTGTTGCTGCATGCGCTCCATCAACGCCGGCCCCGTTAAACCCTCAGGATCGCCCGGCCAGTTGTCGACTTCAGTTGTAGTAGTCAACTGTCCGCCAGCTTGCATTCCAGTCACCAGCATCGGTTTTAAGTTAGCACGTGCAGCATACACAGCAGCACTGTAGCCAGCAGGGCCAGAACCCAGAATAAGCACAGGGGCGTGACGAACTTCAGACATATATAACTCCTAACAATGGATCTAAGGCCAAATAATGTGTCATAGGTTACAGTTTGCAGGTTCGCTAACCTAGCGTAAACCTCTAAACTATAGAATAAATGCAGATTACAGCATGTGACGGCTGTTTGACTCTGCACATATTGTCTAACAACGCTTCTTATCCTGCCACTTGTAAAGGAAACACTTTATGTCTGCGCAACCGCTTGGCGGCCCACACTACCTCAACGCCGGCTTTAAAATGATTATGCGTCCTGGCTTGCGCATCTTTGTTTTACTGCCGCTGTCGATCAATATCTTGGTGTTTTTTGGCTTAATTTACGTTGCAGTGCAGCGCTTTAATGGCTGGGTTACGCAGCTCATGCCCAACCTACCCAGCTGGCTGTCTTTTTTAGACTATTTGTTATGGCCACTGTTTGTGGTGTTAGTGTTGCTGATTATATTCTTCACCTTCACCACCATCGCCAATTTAATTGCCTCGCCCTTTAATAGCTTTCTAGCTGAAAAAGTTGAAATCATTGCCCGTGGTGGAGATCACTTCCC
>JAAZJF010000020.1 GCA_012800475.1 Gammaproteobacteria bacterium | reverse complement strand
TTGATATATCACAGGCTGTAATCAGAGGTAAAAGATGCGACGCAGTCTTCACTGAAGTTAAAACTGCGTTTAAGTTTATCGATGACAAGAACTGCCCTCTGTGTGGCCGTCTTAAGCCATCAACCCTACGATGTGTAATAATGTGCTGGTATTTAAATTTAAATACATATGCTTTTTACCAAACAATGGAGATCCACTATGCAAAAGCCTTTCGTTACTGCCCTGTTACTTGCCGCCACTCTTGGTCTAGCTGCTTGCGATAGCGAGCCACAAGATAAATTAGACGCCGCTAAAGAGTCTTTATCTGACGCAGCTGATTCTGTACAAGATGCAGCGAAAGAAACCAAGGCTGCAGCTGAGCAAAAAGCTGAGCAATTGTCTGCACAAACACCCACCAGCGAAGAAGTTATTGAAGCTGCAAATGATGCTGCTGCTGAAGCTGCGCAAGACACTGAAGATGCCGTTGAAGAAAGCGAATCTGCAGCTGAGCGCACTAAAGCAGATTTAAAACAAGCCGCTGACGATGTAAAAGACAGCGCTAAAGAAACCAAAGACAAAGTTAAACAAGCTGCAAAAGACATTAAAGCAGACAGCGAGCAAGCCGCTGCCGATGCAAAAGCAAAATTAAAAGAAGCCACTGAAGCACAATAAGCTGCACTGTCTAACCCACCGTTCTTGCACAACCTACTGTGCAAGAACGGTTTAGGCCCTAATACAACATATTCTATGCAGCGTGTTCAGCCTGCAGCCTGCGCGCTATATGCCACAGACCTGTGTTTGCATCCCTTGCACTCACACTCACAAAAACCTATACAGCCCGATTGACTTGTACAAGTTTATCTATACTCTTGTATACATATTTCCTGACCTGTAAAGCTAAATCATGAATACTTCCACAGACCGAATTAAAGTTGGCATCAGCTCGTGCTTGCTCGGCGCACCCGTACGTTTTAATGGTGGCCACAAGCAATCACACTTGTGCAAAACAGTCCTGAGCCAGTATTTTGAATACATCCCCGTTTGCCCAGAGCAAGCCATTGGCTTGGGAACGCCACGCGAACCGATACGTTTAGTGGGTAACACTCATAATCCGCGCGCCGTTGGCACGGTCAATCCCGATATGGACGTCAGTGCCGCTCTGACCGCTTTCGGTAAGACGACAGCTGGCGCTATGACTGATATTTGCGGCTATATTTTGATGCAAAAATCACCCTCTTGCGGCATGGAGCGCGTTAAGGTGTATCAAGACAGTGGGCACACTGCTGAGCATGGCGGTGTGGGTTTATTCGCCGCTGCACTGATGCAAGCGCAACCGCACCTACCGGTTGAAGAAGACGGCCGCTTAAATGACCCTGTGCTACGCGAAAACTTTATTACGCGCGTATTTGCTTATGCTAAGTGGCGTGAATTATTAAGCAGCGGCCTCACCCTTAAAAAGCTGTATGAGTTTCATGCGCGTTACAAGTATCAGCTGATGGCCAACAGCCCTGCAGACTGCACCGCTTTAGGCCGCATGTTAGCGCAGAGCCAAAAGGAGCGACTGGGTGTGCTGGCCACGCAATACTTCAGTGTCTTTATGACGGCACTGAAAAAAATTGCCAATCGCGGCAGCCATACCAATGTACTGCAGCACTTAAGCGGGCATATCAAGCACTCATTGGCTGCTGACGAAAAGCGTGAACTGCAGCATTTAATTAGTCAATACCGTGACAGTATCGTGCCATTAATTGTGCCGCTGACCTTACTCAAACATCACTTTAACCGCCACCCTGATGCCTATGTGGCTGAGCAAGTGTATTTACAGCCCCACCCAGAAAACTTAAGTCTGCGTAACGCACTATAACGCTGTCTTTATTGATATCCGTACTGACCCTTTATTCTTCTTCAGGACACCGGCATGCAGCAACTTATGTGGTTTCGCAACGACCTTCGCATCCATGACAACACCGCGTTACATGCCGCCTTACAAGCGGGTCCAACGGTGGCCGTGTTTATTATCAGCCCAGCACAATGGTTGAGCCATCATGATGCCGCCTGCAAAATCGACTTTATATTGCGCAACTTAGTTGAGCTTGAACACAGTCTGCGCACGCTCAATGTGCCGCTTTTGATTCGTTACGCTGATTATTGGCATCAAATACCACAAGTGCTCACTCAAGTGTGCCAAGAGCTGAATATAAGCGCAGTACAGGTTAATACCGAATACGGTATTTATGAAAGCCAGCGTGATATAGCCGTTGGTACGGACTTAGTCGATCAAGGTATTTTATTTCACAGCCATTTGGATCGCATTCTGTTTAAGCCTGGCACAGTGCTCACCCAATCAGGCACTTATTTCAAAGTATTTAGCCAGTTTCGCAAAGTCTGCTACCAGTATTTATACGAACAGCTACCACAGTGTATCGATACCCCTCGCCCACAAGCTGCTCTTGCACTTGAGAGCGATGCCATCCCCACAGAAGTGGCAGGCTTTGCCAGCATCGACACAGCACGCCAAGCGCTGTGGCCCGCAGGTGAAAAAGTAGCGCAGCAACGCCTAGACGTATTTGCCAAAAGCACCATCAGCGCATATGACGAGCAACGTGACCTGCCAGCTAAAGCGGGCACGAGCCAAATATCATCTTACTTAGTCAGTGGCGTTGTTTCGATTCGTCAATGTTTACATGCTGCGCTCAGCGCCAACCAAGGTGAGTTTGCCACAGGTAATACAGGCGTGGTCACGTGGGTGAGTGAATTGTTATGGCGTGAGTTCTATGTGCATATTTTAGTGGGCTACCCACATGTCTCGCGTCATCGCGCCTTTAAACCTGACACTGAAGCTGTGGCTTGGCGTGATGCACCCAAAGAGTTATTGGCTTGGCAAGAAGGACGCACGGGCTTCCCTATTATTGACGCTGCGATGCGCCAATTACTGGCTACGGGCTGGATGCACAATCGATTGCGCATGATTGTGGCGATGTTTTTAACCAAAAACCTGCTGATTGATTGGCGCGAAGGTGAACGCTTCTTTATGCAGCATCTGATTGATGGCTGCTTGGCCGCCAACAACGGTGGCTGGCAATGGAGCGCCTCGACAGGCACCGATGCATCGCCCTACTTTCGGATTTTTAATCCCATTAGCCAATCAAAGCGCTTTGACCCCAACGGGGATTTTATTCGTCGCTGGGTTCCCGAACTCAAACACTTAAGTGCCAAAGAAATCCATCAGCCCAAGTTACTCTCAGGCTTGTTTGGCACTGCTGACTATCCAAAGCCTTTGGTTGATCTATCAGCAACCCGTCAGCGTGCTATTGCAGCCTTCAAAGAACTCAACGGCGCCAGCACAACTTAATTCCAGCCCGCTTCAAGATTAAAGCGTAGACGCCACCGCAATTTTTTCTCAAGAACTGCGGTGCGTACGGTAACGATCAACCACCACTAAAACCAATACCACCATGGCGCTGGGTAGCAACCAACCCATTTGCTGATCCGCTAAAGGTAAACGACTGAATACCTCAGGCACCCACTCAGTAAACCCAGCCGCCACCAGTCCATCCACAAGGCCAAAAACTAAAGTCACCAACATAGTGCCACGAAAAATCAAAGCCTTGGACACCCAGAACCGATTCAACAAACTGAGCACCACCAGCACAATGGCTAACGGATATAAGCCCGTTAACACAGGCACTGACAGCTTAATCAATTGCTCTAGACCTTGGTTGGACACCGCCCAACTAAAACCTACAAAAAAGATCACCACATATTTGTAAGGCACTTTGAGCAAGTCACTAAAGAACTCACCACACGCCACCAACAAGCCAACCCCAGTGGTTAAACAGGCTAAAGCAATCACCAACGCCAGTAATAAATTACCCAAAGGGCCAAACACATGCTGGACATAAATAGCGAGGACTTGACCGCCATTTTGCGCTTCACTGGCAATACCTTGACTGGTCGCGCCCAGATAAAACAGGGACAAATACACCGCAGACAAGCCCACTGCAGCAATCAAACCTGCATAAATAGAATAGCGTGTCACCAGCCGATCTGACTGCACACCTTTACTGCGCAACGCGCCAGCAATCACCACACCAAAGGCCAGTGCACCCAGCGCATCCATGGTCAGGTAACCGTGTAAAAAACCCTGTAAGAAGGCTTCTTGCTGATACAAGGCTAAAGCCTGCCCAACATTACCAGCCGGCTTAAAAAATGCAGCGCTCCCCAATATCACCAAAGCCACTAATAAGACGGGGGTAATCAAAGTACCAATGCGATCAATAATTTTGTTTGGTGTAATCGCCAAGTACAATACCAAAGCAAAATAGGCCGTGGAGTACACTAATAAGCCAGCACTACTGCTACCAAAAAAGGGCACCACACCGATCTCATAGGACACGACGGCCGTTCGTGGTGTCGCAAAAAAAGGACCAATCGCCAAGTACACCGCAACAGCCAATACAGTACCTGCAGCTTGACCTAGCGGTTGCGTCAAGGCAGTTAAACCACCGCCCACTCGCGCCAAGGCCACAACGGTCAATAAAGGTAAGCCCACACCTGTAATCAAAAAACCCAGTGCCGCACGCCAAACGGTTTCGCCGGCTGCCAAACCTGATTCAGCAGGAAAAATAATATTCCCAGCGCCTAAAAACAGTGCAAAGGTCATAAAACCCAATGCAAAAACATCACGCCGACTTAAGTAGGATGATGTCGCTGTTGAGGTATTCATCGGTGTCCTTAAACATATGTGTCTAATTAAGACGACAAGTCTAAAGCACTGGCGAGCATGTAGGAAGGAATTAAGGCCCTCTAGCGCCCCACGCTGAGGATTTGCCGATACTCAAGTTCAAATAGAATGATTGTTATTCAGTGAATCACGAATCAGCTTGAGTCCAAGGAAACGAAAGCGGTACTGTACAAGCTCAGCACACTATTGATACTGCAAGGAGTTCACATGCCTGATTTAATCGTACCCAGTCACTGGAAAATAAGACGTTCAACGCATTTTTTCACTCAGGAAAATATCCCTAAAGCCCTATTAACTCATCACAACACAGCAGAAGGTGTGTATGGGCAGATTTGCGTGATGCGCGGCACTGTGACCTTTTTTGGGTTTGCCACTGAAACCGATACAGTGCCAGAGAAAAAAGTGGTGATACGCGCCGGTGAGTTTGCTGTGAGCCCCCCGCAATACTGGCACCGCGTTGAATTAAGTGAGGATGCCCAGTTCAATATCAATTTTTGGGCTGACCCTGAGAGCCAAGGAAAAGCGCTGTTTAAAAGCTCACGCATTCACAACACACCGATTGAAGCCTTATTTGATCAGCCTGATCCACAATAATGCTTTAAACCTAGACCTGCTACGGAGGTTGTCATACAAGACAACGCCCGTAGCGCTTCAGCACACGGCGTATTTAGAACATTAAGCAAGCGCCGTAATGGCCAATGCTAAATCAAAGTCCTTCTTGGAGATACCGCCGGCATCATGTGTGGTTAAGTCGATCACTACCTTGTTATACACATTCGACCACTCAGGGTGATGGTCTGCCGCCTGCGCCAATAAAGCGACTTGGCTCATAAAGCCAAAGGCAGCAATAAAATCAGCAAATTTAAACTCGCGATGTAACTTATCCTGCTGGATACGCCAAGGCATACTGCTGCTTAGGTTCAGCTGCTGCAGTGCATTCTCAATTTGCGTTGAACTGTATTTTTCGCTCATAAGTACCTCGATGGTTGAATCACCACTGCGCTGCAGATCAATCATCTACAGCGGTATGGCAGTGCTCCACTATGCGCAGATTTCTTCCCTAAATCAACGCACGCTCGTCACTCCACTCAGTACCCAGGACTGTGTCGAGTTGCTCAGCAAGTATCTAGGATTTGCAGCCACCGCCAGCACTAGGCTGAGCGGTGTTTTGAAGGGTCTAAGGAATATTAAACCCTGACACAATGTACGTATAACTTATTTATAAAACGCTTCTACCGTACCTTTAAGCGTAATCAATAACGGCTGACCACGGCGATCCTTGGCTTTAGGTGACGGGAATTTAACCCAACCTTCACTGATGCAATACTCTTCAATATCAAAGCGCTCTTTACCGTTCAAGCGAATACCGATGTTGTGTTCAAAAATCTCGGCCACATGGTGCGGACTGTGAGGGTGTCCAGACAGGCGATCAGGTAAGTCAGGGCGTGATGTGATGTCGTTCATTGGGTTATCCAGCGTTAAGAAAAAGTGCGCTATTGTAGACAACATAGGCGTAACGCTCAACATATAGCGCTCTCGACACTCGGCTCAGTTCAGTTAAACGCAGCGCATTGCAGAATGCTTTATGATGGAGCCTTTATCTATCTGTTGTGACACATACTCTGACATGATTTTTATCAGCGATCACATTCGACTCGATGACGGTGAAGTTGAAATCAGTGCTATCCGCGCTCAAGGTGCCGGTGGACAAAACGTCAACAAAGTCTCATCGGCCATTCACTTGCGCTTTGATATTCATGCATCCAGTTTGCTCGATTTTCAAAAGCAACAGCTTTTAGCCACCCATGACAACCGCATCAGTAAAGAAGGCGTTTTGATCATTAAGGCACAACAATTTCGCACTCAAGAGAAAAACAAGCTGGATGCTTTTGAGCGCTTGCAACATTTTATTGTCACGGCCACTTACATCAATAAAACACGTCGGCCCACACGGCCCAGTAAAAATGCGCAACGCAAGCGCACTGACCAAAAAAAACAACGTGGCGCTATTAAGTCATTACGCGGTAAAGTTGACTTTTAACCTTAAGCTGCGATGTTCGTGCTGTACCCTTCGCTATATTAAAACAGCCACTACAGTACAGCTTTCATCGCATGCGCAGCCTGATGTACATGCCTCAATTTCAATCTTTTAGGAGCTCACTCCCTATGCTGCGCACCCATCACGATCGCACAGGTCCCAGCCCACGTACGTTTATTGTGCTGATGATTTTGGTGGGCCTCAATTTACGCCCTGCATTGTCGTCCCTTGCACCATTGCTGCCGCGTATTGAAGGTGAAGGTCTACTGTCGGTGCTGACCTTGTCTTTACTGACGACGCTACCGGTCTTGTGTCTTGGTGTGTTTGCGCCGTTTGCACCTTGGCTGGCGCGGCGTTTAGGCTTAGAACGCAGCTTAGCTTGGGCTCTTTTGGTGCTCAGTTTGGGGTTGGCTCTGCGCGGCCTAGCGAGCGCGCCCATGCTCTTTATCGGAACATTACTGATCGGCGCGGCGATTGGGGTACTGGGCACCTTATTACCTGCTTTGGTGAAGCGTGAATTGGCGGACAGTGCTGACTTAATGACCGGCGTTTACACCATGGCTTTGTGCCTGGGTGGCGCGATGGGCGCGGGCTTAAGCATCCCCTTAGCTAACGCTCTGGACAGTTGGTCTGTAAGCCTGATGTCGTGGGCATCTTTAGCTTTAATCGCACTGATTGCTTGGTGCTGGATCATGCCGCAACCACTGCCTGATCAACAGGTGCAATCATCACAAGGTCACGCGCGCGCCCTACTGCGCACACCTCTTGCGTGGCACGTCATGCTCTTTATGGGCAGTCAATCCTCACTGGCCTATATCGTCTTTGGCTGGCTGCCCACTTTACTGGTCAAGCAAGGCTACAGTGACAGCGAAGCGGGTTGGTTGATGGGGGCTTCCATTATGACGCAACTTTTCTCAGCCATTGCCGCCCCCTGGTTGGCTCGCATGAGCAAAGACCAACGCCCAGCGATCGTGTTTCTATTAGCATTAACCGCTGCAGGTTTAGTGATGTTATTACTGGGTTCAAGCGCATGGCGCTGGCTGGGAGCCGTCTTGCTGGGGTTAGGCCAAGGTGGCTCATTTAGCCTTGCCTTAACTTTAATTGTCTTGCGCAGCGCAAATGCAAAAATTGCCGCAGAACTGTCCGCCTTAGTGCAAGGAGGCGGTTATACACTGGCCGCGATGGGACCTTTAGCGGTCGGTTTAATGATTCATGCCGATATGCAGATACGCAGCATCACTTGGTTGCTGTTAGGTATTTTAGCCTTTGCTGCTGGTATGGCGCTGCTGGCGGGACGTCAGCGTCAACTCGATATCGATCACCGCGGTGTCCTGATCACTATTGATCAGCGCCAAGCTTAGTTTGGCTTACATGATGCTGCGCTCTGCACGATAGTGCGAAAGGTTAAATTAAAGCGTGAATGGGTGACGTTCTTTCTCTTGGGCACACTATGCTGCCAGTGATGCTGCAACGCACCTTGCATCACTAGCACGCTACCGTGCTGCAAAGAAATCACTATTTTGCGACTTGGATCATCGATGCGCCGCAAAATAAAATCTCGCGTAGCACCAAAGTTGACCGAAGCAATCACCGGATTAGGCCCCAATTCGGGCTCATCGTCGGCATGCTAACCCATATGGTCTTCACCACTGCGATACCAATTTAGCAACACGCTATTAAAGCTTAAGCTCAGTTTTTGCTCTATAGCTCGCTTGATATATAACAGCCCTGTGTTCCAAGGCTGCGGCGCACTAGTGATACCTGAATAGGTATAGGACAGCCCAGCATCGGCATACCATGCGGTCAGTCTAGGGAGCAGAATCTGCTTGCTCTATGGCATTTTCGATGCTCTTAGGCGAAGAAAACTTTACGCCAGACAGCATCGACACTCAAGCCACAGTGACGCTGGAAAAACAAGATGATGGATTTGCTATCACCGCTATACATCTGAGCATGA
>JAAZJF010000137.1 GCA_012800475.1 Gammaproteobacteria bacterium | reverse complement strand
TTTTTGAATTATCGCTGGAGGAGCCAATGGTTCCCGTAATTGCTCTGGTGGGCCGACCGAATGTCGGCAAATCGACGTTGTTTAACCGCCTGACTAGATCCCGCGATGCGATTGTAGGCGACATTCCTGGACTGACGCGTGATCGCCAATATGGCGAGGCGAAGTGGCAGGATCGCAGTTATATTTTGATCGACACGGGTGGTATCACCGGTGACGAAGAAGGTATTGATGCAAAAATGGCCGAACAGTCGCTTCTCGCGATTGAAGAAGCAGATGTTGTATTATTTTTAGTTGATGCGCGCGATGGTATGTGTCCTGCGGATCAAATGATTGGCGAACACCTGCGCAAACGTAACAAAACCACGCTGGTAGTGGTTAATAAAGTTGACCATCTGGATGAGAATATTGCTTTAGCTGAGTTCAGTCCGCTGGCATTAGGCAACTCTGTGGGTATTGCTGCGGCCAATGGTCGTGGTATTACGCAGATGATGGAGTTGGGTCTGGGGCATTTCCCTAAAGATGATGTCGAGGATGAAGTTGATCTCGACAACTTAGTGGAAGGCCAAGATCTTAAGCGCGTACCGGGTCCGGATGCTAAAGATGGGATTAAAATCGCCATAATTGGTCGTCCTAACGTGGGTAAGTCCACTCTGGTCAATCGTATGCTCGGTGAGCAGCGAGTGGTGGTATATGACCAACCGGGCACCACGCGAGACAGTATTTATATTCCATTTGAGCGTGACGACGAAAAATACACTCTGATTGATACCGCGGGTGTGCGCCGTCGTGGAAAAATCTCTGAGGAAGTCGAAAAGTTCTCTGTGGTCAAAACGTTGCAGGCGATTAAAGATGCCAACGTCGTGATTTTTGTCATGGACGCCCGTGAAGGTGTAGTGGATCACGACTTGAACTTATTGGGCTTTGCGCTTGAATCGGGCCGTGCCATTGTGATTGCACTGAATAAGTGGGATGGCATGCAACCGAGCGAGCGTGAGTATGCGAAGAAAGAGCTGGAGCGACGTTTGTACTTTGTCGACTTTGCCGATATTCACTTTATTTCTGCGCTGCATGGTACCGGTGTGGGACATTTGTATAAGTCAGTACAAAATGCCTTTACCTCCGCCATTACGCGCTGGCCGACCAATCGCTTAACGCAGATTCTAGAAGATGCGGTACGTGAGCATCAGCCACCCATGGTCGCAGGGCATCGCATCAAGCTGCGTTATGCGCACTTAGGTGGCGCGAACCCGCCGCTGATTGTGATCCATGGTAATAAAATTGAGTCAGTTCCAAAAAGCTATGTGCGTTATTTAGAAAACACCTACCGCCGCGTGTTGAAACTGGTCGGTACACCCATTCGTATTGAGTTTAAAGGTGGCTCTAACCCCTTTGAAGGTAATAAAAACAAACTCAGCGAACGTCAGGTGAATAAAAAGCGTCGCTTAATGGCTAATAAAAAAGAAAGAGATCACCGCAAAAAGAATAAGTGATCGATTCACGAGGTGTTGCTGACAGCACCTCGTGTTCTTTTGCGGTCACTGCTGTACAGGTGTGCTGCCTTGTCACTTTATAGTAAGCGTATGCAGGTTGGCGTGATCCTGTTGACACAGCAGTACTCGCTCGCTCATGCACAGGGTGCGCTGAACTTATCTCAAGGTTGTCCTGACTTTGATGCTCTAGATGCCCTTCAAGATGCCGTGCAGCGTCATATGTATACAGGGCTGACTCAATATACACACCATGCTGGGTGCGCAAACATGCTCAAGTGCCGCCGGTGGATCAGTATGTGCTGCGCTGATAGTGTGGTGCTTAACGTACACCCATGTTGATTCAGACAGGAGAAACTGTATGCGCGATCAAACGTCATTACCTGACTTACGCTTAGCCATAGTGCAGGGGCCTTTACAATGGCACGATGTGGCTGCGAACTTGTCTTATTTTGGTGAACTATTAGAGCAGACGCAGCCTGTTGATTTGGTGTTGTTGCCTGAAATGTTTAATACCGGCTTTACCATGGAGTCAGCTGCGCAGGCTGAGCCTGAAAATGGACCAACGACACAATGGTTGTTACAGCAAGCGCAACGCTTAAACGCTGTGGTGTGCGGCAGCCTGATTGTGCAAGTTGGTGCAGATGACTATCGCAACCGTCTGATTTGGGCGCGGCCTGATGGCAGTTTAGCAACCTATGATAAACGTCATTTGTTTCGCATGGCAGGCGAGCATCATCATTTTACAGCGGGGACTGAGCAGTTGCAGGTGGAGCTTAAAGGCTGGCGTATTCGTCCGCTGATTTGTTATGACTTGCGTTTTCCGGTGTGGAGTCGTGATGCGCAGCATACAGACTTACTGTTTTATCTGGCCAGTTGGCCGGCGGCGCGTAGAACAGCGTGGACACGATTGTTACCTGCGCGTGCCATTGAGAACCTATGCTATGTTGCCGGCGTGAATCGTACAGGAACAGATCAGCAGGGCTATGCCTACAGTGGTGACAGTCAAGTCTTAGATTTTATGGGCGACACACTATTGGACGCTGCTGATCAGAACGGAGTGTTTTATAGTGTCTTGCAAGCGGATGCTTTAGCGCGATTTAAACAGCGTTTTCCTGCGTATTTAGATGCGGATACCTTTAGTTTTTAACTGTGCAGTTGAACTGTAGCTCCCTATAGGTATCCATTGCAGAGAATACTCTGTGCAATCAATCTATGCGGTGGCGTTGTGGTAGCTTTGCATTGAGTGTCACGCACTATCAGAGTCAATAGTCGGTATAAGACTGCAAATAGCATTAGTTTTATGATGATATTTGCTAACATAGTCACAATTGATTGGGTGTTTGTGGTTTTTGTTGTAAATTACAAGCTCAGCATCGCTGTGTGTAAGAATAAATCTGTATTGCGTGTGCTTTAGTATCAGTTGAGGTTGCAGCGCACGTTTGTAGAGTTGTGAAGCTCTTTTTATTTTACTGTCAGGAGTCTACGTATCTCATGGATATCGGTTTGCGTGAATGGTTGTTTATTATAGGCATTATCGTTATCGCTGCTGTCTTGTTTGATGGCTGGCGCCGCATGAGCGGCAGAAGTACGTTGAAGTTTCGTTTAGACCGTAATTTGGCTGATTTGCCAGAAGAAGATAATCCTGAGGTCTTAGGGCCTGCACGCGTGATTAAAAAGCAAGAACCCTCATTTGGTGCCGCTGCTGAGCCAGAGATCGATACGGATCTAGGCTTACATGCTGAGGCAAGTCCGCGTCGTGCCACAGTACCAACGGCTGCTAGCGATATGTTTCATGATGATGAGCGTATGGAGCTCAAGCCTTTTGACGAAGTGGATCAAGATCCGCATGTTGATGTGGCGCAGCAGGACGAAGAACATAAAGAGATTTTGATTATCCATGTGGTTGCACGCCATGAGCAGGGTTTTAAAGGCCCAGACTTATTGCAAAGCATCCTTGAGAGCGGTCTGCGTTTTGGTGCTATGGATATCTTCCATCGCCATGAAAGCATGACGGGCAATGGTGATACATTGTTTTCCATGGCCAATGCGCTTAATCCAGGGACGTTTAACTTGGATGATATGGATATGTTTAGCACGCGTGCCGTGTGTTTCTTTATGGCTTTACCAGGCCCGCGCAATAGCCGCCAAGCCTTTGATTTAATGATCGCTGCTGCACGTAAGTTGGCGAAAGAGTTGGACGGCGACCTTAAAGATGATCGTCGTAGTGTCTTAACTGCGCAGACCATTGAGCATTACCGTCAGCGTATTGCGGATTTTGAGCGTCAGCAGTTAATGCATCGACTATAATTGGTATTATTTTAACGATCTGAAAGGGCAGCTAAGGCTGCTCTTTTTGTTTGGGTATAGAGTATGAGCGCACTTCAGAGCATTTCGGCACGTATCGCGCAATTGCGCCAAGCCATTGAGACTTATGATTACAATTATTATGTGTTAGACGACCCCTCAGTGCCTGACAGTGAGTACGATCGTTTATTTACTGAGTTGCGTGAGTTAGAGCAGCAGCACCCTGAGTTCATTACTGCCGACTCGCCAACGCAGCGGGTATCAGGTCAAGCATTGGATACCTTTAAGCAGCTGCAGCATCGGGTGCCGATGCTCAGTTTAGGTAATGCATTTGCTCAAGAACAAGTTGTAGACTTTGCCCAGCGCGCTGAGCAGGCCTTGGCGGTTGATGCTCCCTCTCAAGACTTGTTTAGCTCCAGTGTTCAAGTCACATACTGCTGTGAGCCTAAGCTCGATGGATTGGCCGTAAGCATCACCTATCAAGATGGTGTGCTGATCCAAGCTGCCACGCGTGGCGATGGCCAGACGGGCGAAGACATCACTGCTAATGTGCGCACCATTCGTAATGTGCCGCTGAAACTGCAAGGCAGTGGCTGGCCAGCAACCTTAGAAGTGCGTGGTGAAGTCTATATGCCTAAAGCTGGCTTTGCTGCGCTTAATGAGCGGGTGTTAGCAGCAGGGCAAAAACCTTTTGCTAATCCGCGCAATGCCGCGGCGGGCAGTCTACGCCAACTGGATTCAAAAATTACTGCCAGTCGTCCGCTGGAGTTTTGTTGCTATGGCACCAGTACCGAAGGTATAGCCGCAGAACACAGCAGTACTTTGCAGCGTTTACGTACGTGGGGTATCAGTATCAGTGCCCAGATGCAGGTGGTGGATAGCATTGAAGGATGCTTGGCCTATTATGCTGATATAGGGCAGCGTCGTGCGCAATTGCCCTACGATATTGATGGTGTCGTTTTTAAGATAGATGACCTAGCACAGCAGCGCAGTTTAGGTTTTCGTGCTCGTGAGCCACGCTGGGCGTTGGCTTATAAATACGCCGCACAAGAAGAAATCACTGAGTTGCTGGATGTTGAGTTTCAAGTGGGGCGCACTGGTGCAGTGACACCTGTAGCGCGCTTGAAACCTGTGCATGTGGGCGGCGTGATGGTGTCCAATGCAACCTTGCATAATATGGATGAAGTGGCGCGTTTGGGCGTGATGATTGGTGACAGCGTGATTGTACGTCGCGCGGGTGATGTGATCCCGCAAATCACCCAAGTAGTCTTAGAGCGTCGCCCTGAAACGGCGCGTGCCATTGCTACACCGACGCAATGCCCAGTGTGTGGCTCGGATGTTGAGCGCACGCAGTTGGTGCGTCGCGGTAAAGGTAAGCAGGTGGTCAGTGAGGGTGCGGTGTGGCGCTGTATGGGGCGCTTAAGTTGTCAGGCGCAGTTACAACAAGCCTTGTTGCACTTTGTGTCGCGCCGCGCCATGGACATTGATGGCTTAGGTGAGAAGATTATTGAGCAGTTAGTCACGCGAAAATTAGTGACCTCACCGGCTGACTTGTACCGCTTAACCTATGAGCAGGTGGTGGAGTTGGATGGTTTTGCTGACTTATCAGCCCGTAATTTGATAGCAGCTATCTCTGGCAGCAAACAACCCCGGTTAGCCCGTTTGATTTTTGCTTTGGGTATTCCAGATGTGGGTGAGGAAACTGCAAAAGTGTTAGCGCGTGCATTGGGTTCAGTGCAGCGTGTGCAGCAAGCTTACCCACAAACCTTATTGTGGCTACCGGAAATTGGTGCTGAAGTGGCTCATGAAATTGCCAGCTTTTTTTCTGATAGTCATAATCAAGCGGTGTTAGCTGATTTGGACGAGTTGGGTGTGCAAGCCAGTGATAGCGGCGAGCCCGATGCTGAGTTTCAAGCCTGCACGACCTTGGCAGGGTTTATTGAACAGTTTCAGATCACTGGCGTTGCGCGCACCAATGCACAGCGTTTAGCGGCACACTTTAAAACACTGCAGGCTTTGTTTGCTGCTGATTGGCTCGACCTCACCAGTGTTGAACGTTTGTCTAAGAATGCGGCGCTGGCCTTACAGGACTTTATTAAGGATGCACAGCAGCGCGAGCAGGCTTTGGCTTTGGAGCAGCAGTTACTTGATTTTGGTATGCACTGGAACAGTCAGCGCACACAAGTACAAGCTTTGGCTGCGCCATTAGCGGGACAAACTTGGGTGTTGACTGGCACTCTTGAGCGGTTGACTCGCAACGAGGCTAAAGCACGTCTAGAGCAGCTTGGCGCTAAGGTGGCAGGGTCAGTATCGACGAAAACGCAGTGTGTGGTGGCGGGCAGCGCTGCTGGATCTAAATTGACTAAAGCTCAAGAGTTGGGTGTCAGTGTCTTGGATGAGGATGAGTTTTTAGCCCGCTTGCAGCAACTGGAAACCCAGTAAAGCCTGAGCACAATAGGGTACGACCTGAATATGATCAGGCGTGCAGTCTGTACGTGATTTTTTACTGTCTGTATTAGAGCTGCATACACCTGCGCTTGCTGCGTGTATGCTCAGATACATCAAGTATTTGCGGAGACGGTTATGAGCCAATTGATACAAGTTGAACACAATGCACAGACCCATTGCTTTTCCACGGTGGTGGACGGCCATCGGGCTGTTTTAGAGTACCGCGTGGTGGATGCGCAGACGCTGGATATGCATCACACCTTTGTACCCGATGAGTTGAGAGGGCAAGGTGTGGCAGCGGTGCTGGCTAAGGCTGCGTTAGCCTATGCCCGCGAGCAAGGTTGTAAAGTGATTCCCAGTTGCTCATACATTGCCGTTTATCTACAACGTCATCCACAGGCCTGATTACAGACCTGTGTAAGGCAAAACGCCCAGTTTAAGCTGGGCGTTTTGTTAACTGCATTTAGAGTCTTAGCTGCGCTGACGTGCAGGTAAAACATCTTTAAGTTTGTCACGCATACTGCGGATGCTCTTTTCAGTAGCGTCCCAGTCAATGCAGGCATCTGTAATCGATACGCCGTACTTGAGTTGGCTTAAATCGGTACAGATAGCCTGATTGCCCCAGCCTAAATGACTTTCCACCATTAAACTGCTGATCGATTGGTTACCATCGACAATTTGGTTGGCGATGTTGTCCATCACCAGCGGCTGTAAAGCAGGATCTTTATTGGAGTTGGCGTGGCTACAATCAACCATGATGTTGGCTTTGATCTGCGCCTTAGCTAACTCTTGCTCGCACACGGCAACGCTGACTGAGTCATAGTTAGGCTTGCCATTACCGCCGCGCAATACCACGTGGCCGTAAGGGTTACCTTTAGTGGTGACAATCGAGACGCCACCTTGCTGATTGATACCTAAGAAACGGTGCGGGCTGGAAACAGACTGCAGCGCGTTAATGGCGACCGTTAAGCCACCATCGGTACCGTTTTTAAAACCCACCGCTGAAGATAAACCCGACGCCATTTCACGGTGTGTTTGCGATTCCGTGGTGCGTGCACCAATGGCTGACCAGCTGATCAAATCTTGCATGTACTGTGGTGAAATAGGATCGAGTGCTTCAGTGGCAGTGGGTAAGCCTTTCTCTGCTAAATCAAGCAAGAGCTTACGACCGATATGCAAACCGTCTTCAATTTTAAAAGAGTCATCCAGGTAAGGGTCGTTAATTAAACCTTTCCAGCCCACTGTGGTGCGGGGCTTTTCAAAGTAAACGCGCATCACTAAATACAAGGTATCTGACACTTCTTCAGCTAACGCTTTAAGGCGGTCTGCATACTCGTGGGCTGCTTTTAAATCATGAATAGAGCAAGGGCCAATCACAATAAATAAACGGTGATCTTTACCGTCTAAAATATCACGCACCACTTGACGACCCTGCGATACGGTACGCTGTGCAAGCTCGCTGAGTGGCATTTTCTGTTTGAGTTGTTCTGGCGTGATCAGTGTCACGTTAGACGCAATATTTAAATCATCGATCGGTAAATCAGCCATTGTCGTTATTATCCCACTCGCAGGTCATAAAAATAAACATGCTGCACAGTCCTGTGCAACGCCATAAATTGATTATAAATAGTATAAACCATACCGCTTTACGGGCCTTAACGAAAGCCCCACATTGGTCCTAGTGAGTGTCACAGGCACTTTGCTCAGGTCGATTAGGGCGGGTAGAGCGGGGGTAATTGCGTTTCATGGTCAGGCGGCTCTGTGTGATCAAAAGACAGCTGCTCAATTGCCTGCAACAGTGCTTTGCCGTGCCAGTGGCTATCGCTGGCGCTGTACAGTGCGCTGTTTAATAGATCCAGAGCGTGGCTTAATTCTTGATCACGGGCGGCCATATCGGCTAAGGACTCTGGATGCTGACGCGCCCAAGCATCCAAAGCTTGTCGAGTGCTGACAGGATCGTTGGACAGGCATGCGCGTTTTAAATCATCGTGCAAATCACGTTGCGTAGGGCTACTGGTGGTCATCAGCACCGCAGGTTGATGACGTGCACGCCACCATAAACTAAAGCCGAGGGCACTGAGCAGCATAAAAAATGCAGTCAGTATTTTCCAGAAATTGAGGTGTTTGGGGCTCAGTACTGAGACCGTGATGTCAGTGCCTAGCGTGGTGATATCTAATGTGGGCTGCGCAGCGGGCAGTGCGGAAATATGCAGTGTGTGCGCAGGGACTTGGGCATATTCAAGTTGGTCAGTTTGTGTGTTCCACCAAGGGACTTGTGTCGCAGCTAGAGTGTATGAACCCGCTGTTTGAAAGATCAAAACATGGCGCTCATCACGTTGGCTGGATAA
>JAAZJF010000136.1 GCA_012800475.1 Gammaproteobacteria bacterium | reverse complement strand
TCGGCTCAGCGGTGGTGAAATCAGGCTCGCCAATTTCAAGATGAATCACATCATGGCCCGCCGCTTGCAGCTCATTGGCACGCTGTAACAACGCCATCACATGAAAGGGTTCAATTGCGCGACTGCGGGCGCTATAAGTCAGAGTCATACGATCCACTATTAAAAGAAAACATCGCCAACCTTGGCGCCTGCACCCATTTAGAGCGGATGCAGTGATTGATCAATTGATATGGACCACGCGGGTTGCGGGTCCTAAGGCTAGCACTATGAGGCTAATTGTTTGGGTGTGCGATACAGCCAGAATAAAACCGGTGTGGTGATGGCCAGCAACACAACCACAGGCATTTCCATACCCAGTATTTTAGCTAAAGTAGCCGCCCACGCCGGCAAGCATGCAAACCACAAAGCCTGTAAGCGCAAGTGCATTAAATGCTGCCAAGCGGCATCTTCATTCGGCGTATTGCGCGCAGCACCGACAGCGATCACTGCATGCTTAAAACGATGAAAGGGTCTGTTATTCAAAAACAGCAGACACAATGCAAGCGCAAAAAACACAAAAGATGCTGTGTGCACATGCTCACCCAAGTCATACACATCAGCAGGTAACAACCACACTGGCAAAATCGCTACCGCTAATTGCAACCACCACAGCATGCGTAATGTGCGGCGGGCTTCAGAAGGTTTCACGATTTAAACTCAGCCTGATGCTCAAGACCCAACAAGTGGCCTAACTTACCGGCCTTGGTGGCCAAGTAGAGTTTATTGTAAGGATTTTCACCCACTTGCAAGGATACGCGCTGCGAGACTTCAATCCCTACCGCTTGCATGGCTTTAACTTTGCGCGGGTTATTGGTCATCAATTGCAATGAATGCACACCTAAGTGATCGAGCATCGGCAAGCAAATCGCGTAGTCACGCATATCTGCAGCAAAACCCAATTGCTCGTTAGCTTGCACGGTATCAGCGCCGCCATCTTGCAGGCTGTAGGCACGGATTTTATTGAGCAAACCAATACCCCGACCTTCTTGGCGCAAGTACAACAGCACACCGCGACCTTCAGTGGCAATGGCGCGTAAGGCCGCTTCAAGTTGCGCACCGCAATCGCAGCGCAAGCTAAATAAGGCATCCCCCGTGAGGCATTCAGAATGCAAACGGCCCAGAACTGGCGCGCCATCAGCAATCTCGCCAAGGGTCAGTGCCACATGCTCTTTACCTGTCTCCTCATCGAGGAAACCATGCATCGTAAATTCGGCAAACGGGGTTGGTAATTTTGAGGCAGCGATAAAGACGACAGACACCTGAACAACTCCTAGGCTTTTATTAGTGACACATTATAACGCTTCACCTATGTCACGAACAGGCAAACCGTGATTATGTTCGTGACTGCCCAACCACGGCATCACTCAAACAGAGCATCCAGTGCTTCCTCAAGTCGTGTTACGGCAATCACTTGCAAGCCTGGCAGTGTCTCACGCGGCGCATTACCTTTGGGCACAATGGCGCGTTTAAAACCATGTTTGGCCGCTTCTTTTAAGCGCTCTTGACCACTGGGCACAGGACGAATCTCGCCCGATAAACCAATTTCACCAAATACCAGCAACCCATGCTCTAAAGGTCGATTACGCAAACTGGACATAATCGCCGCCATTAAGGCTAAGTCAGAAGCTGTTTCCAGCACCTTAACCCCACCGACCACGTTCAAAAACACATCCTGATCATGGGTGGGAATACCACCATGGCGATGCAGCACAGCCAGCAACATGGCTAAACGGTTTTGATCCAAGCCCACAGTGACGCGGCGCGGGTTACCTAGGTGACTGGTATCCACCAACGCTTGCACCTCAATCAGCATTGGCCGTGAGCCTTCCCACGTGGCCATCACCACACTGCCAGAAACCGCTTCTTGCGCACGATTGAGGAAAATAGCCGACGGATTGGAGACTTCTTTGAGGCCGCGATCGGTCATGCCAAACACACCCAACTCATTCACGGCACCGAAACGGTTTTTAACCGCACGCAACATACGCAAACGGCCATCGGACTCGCCTTCAAAATACAGCACAGTATCGACCATATGCTCAAGCACGCGTGGCCCCGCCAAAGAGCCTTCTTTAGTGACATGCCCGACCAAGAAAATAGCGGTGCCACTTTGCTTGGCGTAGCGCACTAATAAAGCCGCACTTTCACGCACTTGCGAAACGCCACCTGGTGCCGACTGGATTTGCTCGGTAAAAATGGTTTGAATGGAGTCAATGACCATGACCTTAGGTTTTTCACGGCGCGCAACAGTCAAAATCGTCTCGATGCAGGTTTCTGTCATCACTTTGAGTTTATCTTGCGGCAGCTCTAAGCGCCGCGCACGCATGGCCACTTGCTGCTGCGACTCTTCACCTGTGACATATAAAGCAGGAATGCGTTGCGACATATTGCACATGGTTTGCAATAAAATAGTGGACTTACCAATACCTGGGTCACCACCGAGCAACACCACTGAACCATCCACTAAACCACCACCCAGCACGCGATCTAACTCGCTGGACTGAGTGGAAAAACGTGGAATTTCTTCAATACTGACCTCAGCTAAGGTTTTCAGTTGCGCCTGATCGCCGGCCCAACCTGCGCGTCCACTTTTCTCAGTCATGCCTGCTTCAATCAGTGTTTCACTCAGGGTGTTCCATACACCGCACTCACCACACTGCCCCGCCCACTTCGGAAACGTCGCACCACATTCCGTACAGCCATACATCCGCTTAGCTTTAGCCATGCCACACCCCGTCAGCAATTGAGCCCAATCGACTCGCTTAAAACACTCTAAATTAAAAAGACTGTCATTCTATACAGTGAAAGTACAATAGTACAAACCAGAACATATCGCCTACACCAACCGCAAACGACAAGATAACTACCTCTACGCACTAGAAACCACCGCCTATGCTCAACAAGTCTTGCGCAGTGTCAGCGTCAAGCGCAGCCATGGATGGCGTAGCGCCCGCATCGAACCCCGGATGGGTTCGTTAAGGGAAAAGTCGACACTGCGCAAGACGCCATGCACAAAGTCATAACGCACAACCCTAAGCAATAGGCAAAGCTTATCCATAACACCTACAAAGAATCACTTGCATCAAATACAAATGATAAGTATTCTCATTAATATATTAAAACCAACCACAACAGGACACGCCCATGACCTACTTTATCGATGCATGGCTCGACCGCCCACAGCCCTACCTGCGCATTATTAATCGCATCACAGGCAATGTGTGTGTACAAATTGAAGGCAAAGAATTAGAAGAGTTGCGTGAACAAGGCGCATTGGACATTCAAGACTTAAGCCGCCCAGAACCTTGGTTGATCAAGGAGCAGGTCCGTCAGCTGTTTTTGCTGTGCTATGCCCAAGCAACACGCATGGGCACAGCACCAACTGCAAGTGATTAACCTACAATTTCCAACAGTTCTACATCAAACACCAGCGTGCTGTGCGCTGGGATAGAACCCACAGCTTGACCCGCATAGGCCAACTCACTTGGAACATATAAACGCCACTTGCTACCACAGTTCATTAATTGCAGTGCTTCAGTCCAACCCGCGATCACACCAGATACGGGGAACTCTGCTGGCTCACCACGATCGTAGGAGCTATCAAACACTGAACCATCAATTAAAGTACCGTGGTAGTGAGTACGTACAGTGCTATCACGTGTTGGCTGAGCGCCTTCACCTGTGTTAATCACTTCATACTGCAGACCTGATTCTAAAGTAGTCACGCCATCTTTCTTTGCGTTTTCTTTTAAGAATTCGATACCTGCTGAGGCTGCTGCTTTAGCTTGAACTTCAGCTTCAGCTTCCATACGCTCACGAATAACAGTAAAGCTGGCATTCAGGTCTTCACCTGATACAACACTTTCTTCGCCCGCGAACGCAGCACGCAAACCTGCAGCAACAGCTTCAATGCAGATACCTGGTGGTGGGTTTTGACGCAATTGATCGCCCATTTGACGACCAATACCGTAACTGACGCGAGTTTCGTCGGTGCTCAGATCTAAATCAGACATGCATGCCTCCATTGGCAAATAAAAAAAACCGCACAACGCGGTAGAATGAGTTTCAATAACAGGTCAGTATGCTAACAGAGCCACTGGCAAAACCCGAACGAAAAACCACCTCTTTACTTGATTGACGGAGCTTATGCTGATGATTCGCTACTTGTTTCTTGCAAGCTTGCTCACCTTAAGCGCCTGCCAAAGCACACACTTGGCTGAGTTGGATTACCAACCCGGACACAATTTCACCCAAGTGCAAAGCTGGCAATGGGCGCAGCCTGCGATTCAATTTGAGCCGGATACCCCCGCGCAAAACAGTGATTTGGATGCGCAGCGTGTGCGCCAAGCCATTGCTGAGCAATTGAGCCAACAAGGTTTACGCCACAGTGATAACGCCAGCATTGCAGTACGCGCTTGGCTGATTAGCGAAAGTCAGCAGCAACGTGTAGATATTCAAAACAGTGACTACTGGGGAGGCGCTTGGGGTCCGCGCATCCGCACTGAGTCGTATGAAGTCACCCAGCAGATCCAAAAACTGCAGATTGATATTCTCGATAGCAGCACGCAAACCTTATTATGGCGCGCCAGTGACAGTTGGATCCTGCCCCAGCAGCGTATCAGCCCTGCCGCCCGCGATGCTAAATTACGCGCACAAGTGCAGCATATTTTGCAGCATTTTCCACCGCGCTAAGTGCTGCCTGCACAGATGTGATGTGCGTCCAGATAAAGCAAGATCAGCAGGCGCTTTTTATGGCAAAATAGCCTTTTATTATTCAGCTCTAGGATAATCTATGTCGCCACATATGTACTGGGCCTTACTTGCCATGGCCCTACTCTCAGGCGCATTAATGCCACTGCAAGCCGGTATTAATGGTTTGCTGGCCAAAGAAGTGTCCAGCGTCTTAAATGCGGCAACGATTTCATTTTTAGTCGGTGCAATAGCTTTACTGACACTGGCTCTTGTGCAACGCGATGGAATCAGTATTGCCAATCTAAAAGGCTTGCACTGGTGGCATTGGGCGGGCGGTTTATTGGGCGCATTCTTTGTGTTTACCGCAGCCTTTGTGGCGCCACGCATTGGTGCGCTGTTGTTTATGAGTTTGGTGTTACTCGGGCAATTGGCCAGTGCGATTTTTCTGGACAATCAAGGCTGGGTCGGCTTTAAAGAAGCACAGATCAATTTAGGCAAAATAGCCGGTTTGCTGTGTATTCTCGGCGGTGTGTGGCTGATTCGTCGCAGTTAATCTGCTCTCTGCTGCAGGCTCAGCACAGATATGATCGGCTCAGCCTGCCCTACAAAATATGTATCTAACGATCAATCATCATCAAACTGATAACTGCCCGGCGCTAAGTTATCAAAGCGCGTGAACTTACCTTGGAAGGCTAAACGCACCGTACCAATCGGACCGTTACGCTGCTTACCAATAATGACTTCCGCCACGCCTTTATATTCTGTTTCCGGATGATACACCTCATCCCGATAGACAAACATAATCACGTCCGCATCTTGCTCAATGGCCCCTGATTCACGCAAGTCCGAGTTGATCGGGCGTTTATTAGGGCGCTGCTCCAGAGAACGGTTGAGCTGCGACAGTGCCACGACTGGGCAGTTAAACTCTTTGGCTAAGGCTTTTAACGAGCGTGAAATCTCCGAAATCTCGTTAGTGCGGTTTTCACCGCCGCTGCCACCGAGCTGCATCAGCTGTAGGTAGTCAACCATAATTAAACCAATCTCACCGTGCTCACGCGCTAAACGCCGAGTGCGAGCACGCATATCCGACGGGCTGATACCGGCGGAATCATCAATAAACAACTTGCGCTCTTGCAGCAAGTTCACCGCCGAAGTGAGACGCGGCCAATCATCTTCATCCAAACGTCCAGAGCGCACTTTGGTTTGATCAATGCGGCCCAGCGATGACAGCATCCGCATCACCAAGGATTCGGCCGGCATCTCCAGCGAGTACACTAAAATCACTTTATCGGAGCGCATTAAAGCGTTTTCTACCAGGTTCATCGCAAAGGTGGTTTTACCCATGGATGGACGGCCCGCCACAATGATTAAGTCTGAGGGCTGTAAGCCACTGGTTTTTTCATCTAAATCGCTAAAACCTGTGGAAATACCAGTAATGGCTTCATCACTGTTAAACAAGGTATCAATGGTGTTAATGACGTTGGTTAATAAGTCATTAAGCCCTACTGGACCCCCAGTTTTGGGCCGTGCCTCAGCAATTTCAAAAATCTTACGCTCGGCTTCATCGAGGATTTCACTGCCGGTTTTACCTTGGGGCGCATAGGCGCTGTCAGCAATATCATTGCTGATGCTGATTAATTGACGCAGCGTGGCACGCTCGCGAATAATCTGCGCATAGGCCTTAATATTGGCCACTGAGGGCGTATTTTTCGCCAGCTCACCTAAATAGGCCAAGCCGCCGCTTTGACTGAGCTGCCCTTCCTGATCGAGTTGCTCAGATAAGGTCACCACATCAAAAGGCTCGTTGCGTTCGGCTAAACGAGCAATCGCACGGAAAATTAAACGGTGATCAGGCCGATAGAAATCGCCATCCGATACTTGGTCCAGCACTCGCTCCCAAGCACCATTATCCAACATCAAACCACCCAGCACCGACTGCTCAGCTTCAACCGAATGGGGTGGCATTTTAAGGGCGGCCGTTTCTAGATCGTACTGTTGGGGGGCGTCTAACTCGCTCATACATTCACCGTGCGTGACTAAAACTAAAAATGCATCAGGCTATTAAACAACAAAAGGCACGCATCTAATAGATAACGTGCCTTTTGTACCATCAGTTAACGTGGGTTAACCGATAGGCGATTAGCCTGCAACTACAATCAATTTGACTGTAGCTTCAACGTCAGTGTGCAAGTGCACAGTCACGTCGTATTCGCCAGTGTTGCGAATAGTGCCGTACGGCAAGCGTACTTCGCTTTTGTTTACTGGTACGCCTGAAGCAGTCAAAGCGTCAGCAATATCGTGTGTACCGATAGAACCGAACAGTTTGCCTTCTTCGCCTGTGTTAGCAGTGATAGTCACTTCTAACTCAGACAATTGCGCGCCACGTGCTTCAGCTTCTGCACGCTTGTCAGCAGCAGCTTTTTCAAGCTCTGCACGACGCGCTTCAAAAGCAGCAACGTTTGCTGCAGTTGCAGCGGTTGCTTTGCGTTGTGGTAATAAAAAGTTGCGACCGTAGCCGGACTTTACATTGACCTTGTCACCTAAATCGCCTAAGTTTGCGACTTTCTCTAGCAGGATGACTTCCATTTGAGTCTCACCTCTTGAATTTCAACGTTCACCGTTCGCAGCATCGGAATCATTTTTTTGAGACCGTAAACCGCGAAAATCAAAAACACTATCAATCACAGCTGCAACCATTAAAAATGGATACATCACTTGCGTAAACAGCACCATACCAACGTACACGCCGATCAACCAAAAGTTACCGGAACGGTGTTTGGCGACCAGTCCATGCACTACAGCTAAACCCGTAAACAACAACGGCACACTGCACAAAGGTGTCAAGATCACAGCTTGTATCCCGAGGCCTGGCGCAAATAACATACCAAACACTAGGGGGAACACGATCACCGCAGGTAAACGTAAGCGCTGGAATTCCTGCGCAAACCCACCTGGGTTATATAAAGCTGCTTGCCAATACCGAGCAATAATCACACTCAGCACGCTTAACACTTGTAACACTGTCGCCATCAAGCCGGTTAATACCGGAATAATCAGGCTTTGTAATTGCAGTTGTTGCTCACTGGATAACTGCGCGTACAGCTCGGGTAATACTTTTGGCATCACTGTGTTGAGCTCTGCAGCTAACGCAGTCAGAGGTTCGGCAAATACAACACCCAACACTCCAGCAAAAAGCACTCCCAGCACTACACTTGCAAGTAAAGCTTTAGTCCAAGACGCTGTCGCTCGCAGGATATAAGCCAAAGCTGATGCACCCAACAAGCCCAACAAGGGTCGCGGATCATCAAAATAAGCCCACACCAACGCAGGTAACAAGGCCCAAACAATCACACCCAGTGCGTCGTTCAAACCCCGTCTTAGCAGCACTAAACTTACAGCAGCAGCGCTGAGCCAAAACATCATGGGTATAGCAGATGCTATAGCCACCACAGAGATGGCTTGCATACGCCCACGCATAATATATTCAGCGAGTTTACGCATGCTTTAATCTATCCATTAAAACGGTACAGCCAAAATCAATTGTTGTGACTGTCGGTGTATGGCAGCAATGCTAAAAAGCGTGCGCGTTTGATTGCAGTAGACAATTGACGCTGATA